>JAIOSR010000237.1 GCA_021107495.1 Desulfobacterales bacterium
GTCGGTGCGGCCTTCGGCCCATAGGCCTACGCCCCGGTGGGTGGCCGACCCCAATCTGACGTGGTTATTGGCTAATCGAATCCAAGCACCGGCAAAATGTGCAAGTGGACCTTGGGATCCATGGTTTCGGGAAGGCCTGTCAGAACTTGGGCTTGTGAAGGTGGAAGGGTGCCTACTATAACAAGACGGAAGCGATTCAGACTGAGCCTGTCCCTTTCTGCACGGCCTTCTATCAATAATTCCATGGCTGTCTTTTCGGGATCAATCAATCGGGCGGCATCAATGATTCGTACAAGGAGTCTTTCCCCCATGATCAATTGAACCATTGGGATATCCCCGGAAATATGAGACCCGACCTGATAGTTATCAAAAATTTCACTGGGACAGGTACACCCTAAAGTATCCCGGACCAATAAAGTGGCATTTGACTTAACGGTCAGTTTACTCGACCATTTGATTTCTTTGGTGTTGTTCATTCTCTTTTTCTGAATTTCAACTTTATCGGCGTAGCCTCAAGCCGGAAATGGGTGCGTAATTGATTGATCATGAACCGTTCATAAGAGAAATGGACCTTATCAGGGCGGTTTACGAACAACACGAAACTAGGTGGCCTGGTGCGGGTCTGAGTGGCGTAAAAAAACTTGATTCTTCCCTGGCCGGTCCATGCAGGGGGATGTTTTTCAATGATTTCTTTTATGGCCTTATTGACTGCGGGAGTACCTATTCTTTGAGAGAATTGCTCAAAGACCAGGTCGACCCTGTCAAAGAGCTTCATGACCCGCTCACCCGTCAGCGCGGAGAGGTTGACCCTTGGGGCAAATGAAATAAAGTTTAATTGCCTGTCTATTGCATTATCCAAAAAATCTATCTTCCGCTTATCACCCTTGACCAAGTCCCACTTGTTGACAGCCAGGATAACTCCCTTTCCCTTTTCGAAGGCATAACCGCAAATCCGGGCGTCCTGCTCTGAAATCCCTGTCCCTGCATCCAGCAGGATTGTGGCCACATGGCAGCGATCCAGGCTTTTTATGGCCTTTATCATTGAAAATTTGTCTATTTTTTGTTTGACCTTGGCCCTTCTTCGTATGCCGGCCGTGTCGATCAAAAGATAACTTTTGCCGCGATAGGAAAACGGCGTATCCACTGCATCACGGGTTGTTCCGGGCAGATCGCTTACCACTAAACGGTCTGAACCGAGGACCCGATTAATCAGGGAGGACTTGCCCGAATTGGGCCGTCCCAAAACCGCGACCCTGATTTCATCACTGCTGTTCTTTTCGACCCGGGATTGCGGGAGGTCTTTGAGAATTTCCTCCATAAGGGATCTGATCCCGTACCCGTGGGCCGCGGACAACGGGTAGATCAATTTCAGACCCAGCCCGTAAAAATCGGACATGAGATGGTCATGCTCAGGCCCATCTAACTTGTTTACAGCCAAAAAGACTTTCTTTTGGGCCCGGCGCAACGTGGCGGCCATTTCTTCATCTCCGGGCATGAGACCCTGCCGTCCATCCACCATGAAAATGACCCTGTCGGCCTCTTCAATGGCGTTTTTAACCTGGATTCTTACCTCTTTTACCAATGGGTCCTGACCCACGTCCTCAAAACCACCCGTATCAACGAGTGTCAAAGGGATCCCTTCATAGCCTATGTCAGCGTGAAGGCGGTCCCTTGTGATTCCCGGGCGATTGTCAACCAGAGCACCCCTGGATCTCGATAGACGATTGAATAACGTGGATTTTCCCACATTGGGTCTTCCCACTATGACGATGATAGGCAGCATGGCGTTTTAGACTTTCCCTCTTCGTATTACGGAACAAGGCAACCGCGTTGCCGGATACCCCCTACCTTTACGCAGGAAGGCGGTCGGACATTGTCGGGTTGTTCCTTATTCAGGACCTTTTTGGTCGGCTACAATTATCTTGTATCTTGATCTTAACGGTTTTCTAAAAACAAGGTCAAGGTGATTTGTCGCGATTTTAAATCTTGACTAATAATATGAATGTGGATAAGTTTTTGCCGATTCGTGAATTTAACCCCTCAATAGTGGAATACTAATTCGAAATGCCCACCAAATACATCATTGTAACCGGCGGCGTCCTTTCCGGGCTTGGAAAAGGGATTGCTGCCGCCTCAATAGGCCATCTTCTTTCCGCGAGACTAAAGATTGTCCCCATAAAGTGTGACGGGTATCTCAATGTGGATCCAGGCACCATGAACCCATTTGAGCACGGTGAGGTCTTTGTGCTGGACGACGGGGGAGAGGTGGACATGGATTTCGGGCACTATGAGCGCTTTTTGGGAGTGACCTGTAAATCCAAATGGAACCTGACCATGGGCAAGGTATTCGACATGGTCAGGAAAAAGGGACGGAAGGGTGATTATCTGGGAAAAACCGTTCAATATATCCCCCATGTAACGGATGTTATAAAGGAGCACATTTTTGAAGTATCTCGGGAAGAGAGCGCGGACCTTTTGTTTGTGGAAATCGGTGGAAC
>JAIOSR010000219.1 GCA_021107495.1 Desulfobacterales bacterium
AAAATTAAGGATCATCTCCAAATAAGTAGATTGATGATCAGGATTCAAGGAGTCCAGGGGTCAAGGGGTCGAGGGAAAAGACAGAGGGCAGGGGTCTGAGGTCGGAATTCAGAGCTTGCCCGCCATAAGTTTGGCGGGATCGAAAGTCAGAATTCAGAAAAAGCGGATTCGCACATACTCCACTTGAACCCTCGAACCCTCGAATCCTCGAAACCTTTTAAAAAACCCTTGAGCCCTGGAATCCTTGGCCACTTTCTCCCAACTAATTGGGAGAAGAACCATAATTAATGGAATTTCCGAATCGAAAGGAGGGGCAAGCATGGCAAATTCAGGAACCGGACCCTTGGATATAGGAGATCCTTTCCCGGCCCTTAACGTCAAACTGATTGACGGTCAGGAAGCGAATCTGCCCGCTTTTCTTGGGCCCGGCTGGGGCGTTTTCCTGATCTATCGAGCCAACTGGTGACCGTTCTGCCGTCAGCAGTTGGCTGATTTTCAATCCCAATACTCGGAATTCGAAAAGGAAAACATCCGCCTCTTGGCTGCTACGGCTGAACCCCTGGACAAAGCCCGGGAGTTTGCCAAAGAATTGGGGTTGACCTATCCAGTGGGTTATGGGCTTGAGCTTGAAGAAACCAGCCGCCTGACCGGGGCCTTTTTCGAACGGGAAAGGCATATCCTTCACGGCACCGACTTCCTCTTACTTCCGGGTGGAAAGGTGAAAGCGGCGAGTTACAGCAACAGTGCCATAGGTCGTTTTACCGCCGCCGACACCCTGATGTTGGCCAAATTTTTCATGAACCAAAAATAACTGCACAGCCTGGCCTCGTTACATCAGGGTTAACCGTCAGTCTGAAAAAAACCGCACCCTCATTTTACCGCCCGGTTAAGCGGGCGGTAATATAAATAACAGGGCCAGGCGAATTATGATTCATCAGAGGCAGGCCGCGAGCCCGTGCCGGCAAAGCAAAAAAAGGAAAGTGGAAAACAGTTCCACTTTCCTTTTATGTTGGGAAACCTATAGAGCGTGTAATTATTTACTGCTGAAGCCTCGTTGCTTTTCAGGAAGGCCACATGGGCCATGGTTTACAGACTGAGGAAAGGCTGGCAAGGAACCGGCACGGCTTTTCCCAGCCCGGGTTCGGCCCTTTGCCCCAGAACCCATTCGAGTATAAGGCATGCAATCGAACAGAAAGGTAGTAACAATGCCTATTTTTTCCCTGCTCCTTCCGGGACGTTGTTTATGACCATGATATCCTGGTTTCCTATAAATGCCTATCCACCGGTAGTGTACCCAATTAATACCAGTGTATTATAATCGCCTATGATCAGTCCATCCAATGTTTTTATTTCATCTGACTCGAACTTGGCAACAAAGTTACCCCGATCATCAGATTTCCACCAATCGATTGCAACACCGTTGAGAAGTACAGACGCTCCAACCAATAAATTATAGGCGATGTCCGTATGAACAGTGACAATAGTGCTTTCACTCTGAATATTGAGGACATTCGGAGACACATGCCCTCAAAAACAACCTTTCCTAAATTTCTAAATCCATGTACAAGGCACTTTTTACATGGGTATCACTTTGCGGACCAAAACATCTATTAAAACATGAGAGGGACATCCTTAAATAATCAACTAAAATAGCATTTGCATGTGATTTGGTAAATCGAGTTATTGAATTATTTAAGGATGTCCCTATTCTTGGGTCTTTAAAGTCGGAGGGGACGGTTCAGTCTTACGTTTAACTGGAACCATCTGGGGACATAAGCACGTGTCCGCATCCAATCGGGGACAAGATAACCCCTGCGTGATAAAACGTTCAGCGGATGATATGCAAGAAATTAAGATAATAGGGCGAGTTATGAAATCGATTCTTATGTTTTGGTCATATATTCTCTGAAAGTCGGTCCCCTTTTCTTCATTATTGATTGAGGCGCGTTTATCTTTTTTTAAGAGAGGTGTTGCCTCCAAAATTAGACAGAGCAATCGTGTATAAAATCTTCTGTACTTTGTACTTTGTCACAGGTAAGTGCTAATGCAGAGATAAAAGCTGCTTGTACATTTTCAGCCGAAACCTTATGCCCGTTAAATTCCAAAGCTCTTGCTGCTGTTGAATCGTGAATCAATACACATTCAAAACCAAAATCTTTTGCAGCTCTTGTTGTGGCATCAACACACATTAACGTCATCATTCCTGTTATTATCAGTTTAGTTATCTTTTTTTCATTTAGCTGTTCAAGAAGGCTGGTGTTTAGAAAACTATTTGGAAAGTGTTTTTTAATAGTAATTTCCGAATCAAGTGGTGCAACGAGGGCATTGATTTCCTGTCCTTTGGTTTCTGGCAGAAAAATGAAAGCGCCTTCTGATATGGATTCATGCTGAATATGAAAGCAGGGGAGGTTGTTTTTTCTAAATACGCTTAGAATTTTAGCAGCATTTTTTGCAGCTTCCGTTGCATGGCTTAATTCCATGACGCCTTTGGGAAAATAGTCGTTTTGGATATCAATTAGCAATAACGCTGTGTTTTTCATATTTATCTCCTTTTTTGTTTTACAGTATTGTTTTATCGAAAATTTAGTTTAAATTTCTATTTTGTATCTAATATCTGATACTGCCTGCGTCTGATTTTGAAGCAATAATAGAATTAACTTCTTGATTTGAAAAGTGTCTGTATTGACAAAAAAGGGGTTATATCGGACAATTGTTTAAAATGATAAAAAAAGGAAAAGGTGGAGATAGTATGATAAAAATTGGAATTCTTGCTGTAACCAATTGTATGTATTCAAGTGTTACAGGGCCGTATGACTTTTTTTCTGTTGCATCTTACGCATGGGAGAATATCACGGGTAAAACCAATAGCCCTCTTTTCGATGTCAAAATTATTTCTCCCGGTAAAAAAAACGTTACATGTTTTAACGGCCTGCAGATTACTTCGGATCTAAAAATAGAAAAGAGCGGTTTGTTTGATATTATTATTGTTCCGGTTATTTTCGGAGATCTGGAACCGGTAATTGGTAATGAAAAATTGATAAACTGGCTAATAGAACAAAGTAATTCAGGCGCCTGTTTAAGTTCTGTTTGTGCCGGTTCCTTTTTAATTGCTCAAACCGGACTTCTTTCCGGAAAACAAGCAACCACACACTGGATACTGGCAAAACAGTTTCAAGAGCGCTTTTCCGATGTTATTTTAAAGAAAGAGAAAATGCTTGTGGATGAAGGTGATTTTATCACCGCAGGAGGGGTTACCGCCTATATGGATCTATCCCTTTACATTGCAGGAAAATATGGTTCAAGAGAGCTTGTATCATCACTTTCGAAATTGTTTTTAATCGATCCTGCCAGAAGAACCCAATCATCATATATGGTATATAATGCATGCAAACAACATGGTGATATTGAGATTTTAAAGGTTCAGGAGTGGATTGAATCTAATTATTCAGAGCTAATAACAATATCGACGCTGGCAAGTATTGCCGGACTTGGCGAGAGAACATTTGCAAGAAGATTTAAAAAAGCTACCGGTGATACCCCTATTGAATACCTTCAACAAATTCGAATTGAAATTGCAAGAGATATGCTTGAAACAACGAATAACACAGTGGATAGTATCACTCAAGATACCGGTTATGAAGATGTGAGTTCTTTTCGAAGGCTTTTCAAGAAGTATACCGGGCTGTCTCCTTCAGGCTATAGAAAAAAGTTTTCTGCGTTATTATAAAGGGTGGTTTACACCCCATTCCTGATCCGGGATTGTATAGGGGTCACCGATTGACCTTTAATCAATTCAAACTTCAAGGCTTCAACATTTTGTTACTTTCTAGCTCTTTATCATCTGAGGTTTTAATCCTCTATCAACACTGCTGATTGTTCATCAAGCGTCAAGCGGAGACTTGCCCCCTTTATGGAACAAGCTTTTAGGTCAGACCAAGCTTGTGTTTCTTTCGTTCAAGGTTTGCAAAAAATTCTCTGGAATCAACTACAAACCGTGTGTGAGTGCCCTCGGCTACCTTTTCAACTGAGTCGTGGGCTTCTACGTAATAGGTCAGCTTCCTCCCTTCTATGGCTGTTAATCGTGCTTTTGATACAATAGTTGCGCCGATAGGTGATGCGGACAAGTGTTTCATGCTATTAGCTACTCCTACCGTCAGGTAGTTTTCAGGTAGGAATTCATGTACGAATATACAAGCCGTTTCCATAAGTCCAACCAGGTGAGGCGTGCCTAAAACCGGCATTCCTTTGTAGCCGACAGCTTCGGCGCTGTTTTCATTTGAGACAATGGTACTTTGTGTATTTTCCATTCCAACTTTCAATCCTGAAAGGTCGATTTCGCTCATAGGTTTTTCTCGCAGTTTAAATTGTTATAAAGTATGCTAACGTCCAGTTTGAGAGGTACGAATCCAGCGTAGAGGAAAGAGCATCCTACTCAAAGCTTATGTTATCCGTCCCTATCCCTTGAACACAAAGTCAGCCCAGGTCCCGCAACGATCCTTGTATTCGAAATTCTTTCCATGATCCTTATAGTGCCAGAATTCAGTATGGCAGTGCTTCAGGTTTTTCAGAAACGGCATCGGGGCGTTTTCAATCCGTATGGGTCCACCGTCCAGGGCTTTCATAAGATACTGTTTCATTTCTCCAAAGGGCGTTTTAACATGAAGCGTTCCATCTGTTTCCTCTATGTCGACCTTCACATACTTGACCTCAAATATCTTTTTCATGAAGAGAGCACCAATGCTTTTGGTAACCAATGTGTCAAGGACTTTGCGCTGATCCGCTGTCGCATTATTGCTCACATATACACCACCCTCTGATCCGTTTTTCACAAAGTCTTTATATTTTGGGTAAAGGATATCACCATTATAGACGACTGTAATTCCGGCCAGATCAACACCATTCACTTTTCCTTCTTGGATACGAAAAACCATGTAATACCTGCAGCCTCCCTCGACATCCCTGCCGAAATAGTAAGGACAATGTCCCTCGGCCGCACACGCCTCATTGTATGTTCCCTTAACCTGCCAACCTGATTTTAATTCTTCCATCGCTGCACCTCCTGTTTATTTTAAATAATTAAGGGGTCAGGTTTCCGGTTGATCTTTGATGCCACATTGCAGCAGTCAAACGGAGACCTGACCTAATTTAAAGTAATGCCTATTGCTCAGCCGAATAGGGGTTTAGAAACTGCCGTCTCCAAAGAAGATTCTTATCCACTTCATTCAGCTCAGCTTCTTCACAGACGGCTTCCCAATACTGTTCAATTGCGGCAGTCAGGTTACCGAATGTTTCGCGGGCTTCTTCCTCAGAAAGAAGGAAGTTTTGTGCGGTCTCAAGGCACGTTTTGAGTTGGCTCAGATGGTTGTCGCCAGATATGAGCATGGCCTGTGAAGCCTCATTGCCTGTGCGGCCTTGCGGACAAAT
>JAIOSR010000551.1 GCA_021107495.1 Desulfobacterales bacterium
ACAGGCAGGGGGACGGGATGTTCTCGGAGTGGCGTATTTTGGTCCTGAAGCAGGATAGCTGAAGGGCCAAAATCCCGCAGTGAGCGGAGCCATGGACGGCGAAGCGAACGAAACGAAGAGAGTATGCCATCTCCCTGCCAATGGGAATTCGATTTATTTTGGACAGTACTGACTCAAAATTTGACCTTGGGCGCCTCCTGGCGCTCCTTGGGCACCTCAAAAAACTTTGCTTTCTCAAAACCGAACATGCCGGCTATCATGTTGGTGGGAAACCTGCGGATCTTGATATTCAAGACCTTGACAGCCTCATTATACCTGCGTCTTTCAACGGCAATGCGATTCTCGGTGCCGGCCAGTTCATCCTGCAACCGGATAAAATTGGTGTTGGCCTTTAGTTCCGGATAGCGTTCAACCACCACTAACAAACGGGCCAGGGCAGACGAAAGCTGGTTATTGGCCCCTATCTTATCACCTATACTCGTGGCGCCGGCCACCCTTGAGCGGGCCTCCGTGACCTTTACAAAGACATCTTTTTCGTGTTTCGCATAACCTTTAACGGTTTCCACATAGTTTGGGATCAGGTCGAAACGGCGCTGGAGCTGATTTTCCACCTGGGCCCATGCCGCCTTAACACCTTCATCCAGGGTCACAAGACTGTTATACGTCCCTTTCAGGTACAGTAAGGGGACCAGGATAATCAACACCAGTATGCCAACAATAATCAGAACGGTTTTCAGTGTCTTACTCATATTATCCTCCCAAAGCATCTACCAGTTTTGCCAATTTGCGTACCTCTTTCAGATAATCTTTAAATGCCTTCATGATTTCCGTATCGTTCAGCTTGACTTTTTCAGCCTTGATATCAAGCAACTTTTCAAACACACCGGCATCCAATTCGAATGTTCCGCATGTGTGTTTGATTATCTCTCGTCTCTCTTTTGGCAGGTCTTTCTCTTTCAGGTAGAGAAGCGCCTCAAAAATGGCAATGAAGGCTGAAACGGATTGACTGATCACATCCTTGAGAGACCTCCCCTTGCCCGAGCTCTCAAGGAACGCCTCCCTGAGAATAAGCAGCTTGCCCTTGATCTCACGCTCGCACTGGAGCCGTATGAATTCCGGATTAAATGTCAGTTCTTTGAGAATGTCTTTTCCAAAGACCAAAACATAATCACGCTGAAAGTTAAGGTATTCGATAGGAAAAACATCCAGGGAAGTATCCACATAAATTTCCGTCAAAAAGAGCGGAATCGCCACACCTTTCTTCCGCCATTTTTTAACAACCCCAAACGCCCGGTCAAGACTTTCTATCCCCTCTTCAGAAAGGACAATCATGAAGTTTATATCGGACTTTCCGGGCCTGTAATCTTTACCCGTGGCACTGCCGTAAAGAATGATGCTGACAAGATCATCACCGAAAACATCCTTATAATCGGTAATAATATCCTGAAAGATCTCTTTTGGTTCTTTTACATTTCTTGCCATAACTACTCCATATCTTCATATCGCCAAAAAATTTTTAGTTACTTCTCAATAAGTCAAAGTAATAATGTCTGGATTCCAGCTCCTCACTTCGCTGGGGCAGGAATCCATGATCCCATGCTCCAATTTATTGAGATCTTACCTAATAATCATGTCCATCCTGTTAATCCTGTCTATAATCTTAAAAACCTCCGCCGGCCCCGCCGCCGCCGCTCATGCCGCCGCCGAAGCCTCCGAAACCGCCCCCAAAACCGCCAAAACTTCCCCCGAAACCTCCGCCGCCGTAACGGGAGCCGCCCCCTCCCATTCCGAGGAGTAAAAGCGGGAACAACAGCCATGATCCGCCGCGCCTTCGGGAAAAGAACATAAGTCCGATAAAAATCAGGATGATGGGAAAAATGGACAGTCCCGACCGCCTCTTTTTGACAACCTTTACAGGTATCTGGCCGGCCAGTTTGACGCCCGAATCCCTGGCAATGACCTGGGAAACGGCCAAGGTACCGTTGAACAACCCCTCACCGAACTTGTTCTGTGTGAGAAGGGGTACCATATACCGGTCGCGGATCTCCCCGACAAGGCCGTCGGGCAGTATGCCCTCAACCCCGTACCCGGTCTCGATGCGCATCTTTCTTTCCTTGACCGTGACAAAGATCAAAACACCTTTATCTTCCCCCTTTTTGCCGATTCCCCATGCGCCGTACAGACGGTTGGCATAGTCGTTGTACTCCGCGTCTCCGATATCCGGCATGGTAACGACCACCAAAGCCGTCCCTGTCTTTTGGAGCAGTTCCCTCGAGATCGCATCCATCTTTTGCTCATAGGCCGGAGAAATCACGTTTGCGAAGTCGTTGACCAACCCCATTCGCCTTGGAAAAGGACGTTCGGCCTTTGCGGAAACCAAGGGCAGAAACAAGAAAAAAACCAGAGCAATGGACAGATATGAAAATTTTACGATAGCTGATCGTGTCATAGAAATATCCAATGGTTTATTAATTTGAAGAAAAGATACCTTGAAAGTCGCCAAAATGCAAGATATTCCTAATATCTCTTCCCCCCTGGCGGGAGGGGTTGGGAGAAGAATCACATTTGAAGCTTCAGCTTTGAGCCTTGAGCTTTCAGCTATCCTGAGCAGCCACACAAAGAAGGCCATCCTGTCGTGGCCTTCTTTGTGTTTCATAAGATCGTCAACCCATTCTGTTTCTTGAAAAATCTTTTCCAATTAACTCCAGCCGGTCCGGTCAGACGGGAGCCAGTCATCTTTTAGAGAATAACGGCTAATATAAAACGGATATGGGTGTGTTGGCATGCTGATCACACATAAGAACATTGACCTATTCTTCAGTAAAACCAAATTTTATTTGGTATTTGTTATAGT
>JAIOSR010000246.1 GCA_021107495.1 Desulfobacterales bacterium
CATTCCGGCCCGCTACCGAAATCGGATTCGCGTGGGCAAGGGCGTAGCCTTTTCAGCCATTCGCTTTATAGCGGATTCCTCATTTTTGAGGATATCTAAAAGCATCAAGGCCTCCACCGGGGTGAACTCCAGTCGAGTTTCATCTCCCTTTTGAATAACAAATCCGCTCTCGGTCACCCGAATGGTATATTTTTGTTTGATCTCTTCCATGTTGGACATATCGGCCATGTACATTAGATTATTAAGAGTCAAGAATCGCTTTGACCCTTTTAAGGATTCATACAGGCACTACAGTGACGCTGGGCGTATTCATTTTTGGATCGCTGCTGAAGCCCTGTACCACAAGGATGCTCTGGCCCTCCTCCACCAGGCCAAGGTCCAGGGACGTTTTCCTGGCGAGGGCCTGGATATTCTCCAAATCGGCAGGATCAACGACAACCGGTATGACGCCCCATAAGAGGCAAGCCGCCCGGCTCGCCTGTTCATCCGGAGATATACCGATGATGGGGGCGGCCGGCCTGGAGGAGCTCATGACCGCCATGGATCTGCCCGTAAGGGATATGACTATTATGGCCCGGACCAATAGGTCCCTTGAAAGTTGCGCCATGGATTCCGAAATTGCGTCTTCAATGGGAATCGGCCCGGCAGCCTCCGATTTCCGGGTAAGAGAACCGAACGCGCCCTGGCCCCAGAGATAACCTTCCGTCTGTCTCGCAACCATGTCCATCATCCTGACAGCCTGTACAGGATATTTCCCGACAGCAGTCTCACCAGAAAGCATGACCGCGTCGGCCCCCATCCGAACGGCGTTTGCCACGTCCGATACCTCCGCCCTCGTAGGACGGGGATGATCGATCATGGATTCGAGCATCTGGGTGGCCACTATCACAGGTTTGCGGCTTGCACGTGCTAAATCTATTAACTGGTCCTGGGCCGCGGGCACGGCCTGGGGAGGCAGTTCCACGCCCAGGTCGCCCCTGGCAATCATGACCCCGTCAGCCTCTTTCAGGATCTCATCTATATTTTCAAGGGCCTCCGGTTTTTCTATTTTGGCTACGATGGGGACCGCTTTGCCGCTTTCCTTCACCAGTTCCCGGAGTTCAACGACATCCGAGGCTCTCCGGACAAAGGAAAGCGCCAGGAAATCTACACCAAGATCCAGGGCGAATTTTGCATCGGTTCGGTCCTTCTCCGTTAATGAGGGTGCCGACACGCTGACGCCCGGCAGGTTCATTCCCTTGTGGTCGCTCAGTACTCCGCCCGTGATCACCAGACACCGGATATCACTGCCGTCGATTGACTGAACGCGAAGCTCCAGGTTACCGTCATCCAGAAGGATGCGGCTTCCCGTCTCAACGTCATTTGCAAGGGCCCCGTACTGGGAAGGGATCAACCCGGATTTTCCGGTCACATCTCGTGTCGTGACAATGACCTCATCCCCGTCCTTGAGTTCCGCAAATCCCCCTTCAAATGCCCCCACACGTATCTTTGGTCCGCTCAAATCCGCCATCACGGCGACGGGTTTATTGAGTTTCCCGGCCTCCTCCCGCACCCGCATATATGTCTCCCGGTGGCCGGCCTGTTCGCCGTGGGACATGTTCAGCCGGAAAACGTTCACGCCCGCATCGATCAGGCGTCCTATGGTTTGGCCGTCACTGGAGGCGGGCCCCAGCGTGGCCACGATTCGAGTGCGTCGGTATATCAGGAGTTTAATGTCTGTGAGTATGCTCATGGGGCATTCCTTTCATTAACGGTTTTTCAAAAGATCAATTCTACGATATTATCCTTTTTTTGCATATTAAATCACGTTCTTTGTCTCTTTCTGAAAAAATTTATCAGTTAATGTTCTGAAACAACGATGATCGGGTAAGGGCTTCATCCTTTACAATAAGAAATTTGGGCGTAAAAATGAAGACCTTATCCCTCATTTTTTTCACCCTTACAATTGTGATGACCTCTTAAAAAACCGCTCTGCGCCTTTTTCCCGGCGGAGGAGGGCGTCCCCGACTACCTATTCCTTACATCCTTTTCTATTGACCGAAAGAGGCCTTTTGTTTATCCTGCCGACATTTGGGTTGTTTCTGTCAAAAGTTTTTTCAAAAGCACAAACAGACAAGGGGGGAAGTTATGAAAAAGATCTTTTTTTTGTTGACGGGTTTCTGTTTTTTATTTTCAGGGGCGTACGCTCTTGCCGGAACAAATGAGGTTGTGGTCGGGGCCGTGACACCGCTAACCGGGAAACTGGCGGTCTATGGCGAAGGGTTCCAGCAGGCCATGCTCCTGGCGTTGGATGAGGTCAACGCCTCGGGTGGTATCAACGGCAAGCCAATGAAAATTCTCTTCGAAGACAACAATTCTACATCAAAGGGATCGGTCTCCGGCATACAAAAGCTGATAGCCATACATAAATTCCCGGTCATTTTCGGCCCGGCTGCCAGCTCCAACTTCCTGGCGGTCTGCCCCATTGCACAGGACAACAAGGTCATCCTCATTGGTGCGGAAAGCGCGGCATCCGCCATAAGCAAATGCGGATCCTATGTCTTTCGGGTCTTTCCCTCTGATCTCGGTCAGGGTAAGGGGGTCGCGGAGCTGACAGATAACCTGGGATACAAGGAAGTGGTCCTTACCTATGTGAACAATGATTGGGGGGTCGGCCTGGCAGAGGTCTTCAAAGAGCAATTCGTGAAAAACGGGGGTAAATTGATCGACGAATTTGCCCACGACGAAGGAAAAACCGATTATCGAAGTGAGATATTGCGTATCAAAAAGGAATCGCCAAAGGCCGTCGTAAACATCACATACATCAAGGAAGGCGCAACCATGCTGAAACAGGCATATGAGACCGGGCTCAACACCCAGTGGCTCATGGGTTCCGCTTCAAAATCCCCCAAAATGGTGGCATTGGCAGGCGGGGCAGCAGAGGGGGTCATCGGGACCTATCCCACATTCTCACAGGAAACACCCCAGTACAGGGCCTTCAAGGAGGCATGGGCCAAGAAATATCCCGGCAAAAAAATGCCGATATTCGGCGAGTACAACTACGATATGGTCAAACTCACCGCCAAGGCCCTCAAGGGGGCAAAATCCATGTCGCCCGACGATATCCGGGCCGCCCTGATCAAAGCAGGTAAGGGATACATTGGCGTAACAGGGGATAAGACCTTTGACGCCAACGGGGATATTAGCGCCACTTACGGGCGCTGGACCGTCAAAGGAGGAAAGATCGGAGACTATAAGAAATAGGGGAGCCCTCCATGACCTATTATGCCCAGCTTGTCTTGAACGGGGTGATTGCCGGGTCTATCTACGCCTTGTTCGCGGTTGGGCTTACGATGGTCTATGGGGTATTCCGGTTTATTAACTTCGCCCACGGAGAACTCATCGCCTGGGGGGCCTATCTGGTTCTCCTCCTTATAAACCCCCCGTTCTCTGTGCCCCTCTATCTTGCGGTCCTCCCTGCCCTGCTGGTTACCATGGCCATCGGTGTGGGGCAGGACCGGTATGTTTACCAACCCCTGATACACGGCAACCGAATCACGCTCCTGATCGCCTCCATTGGCGTATCCTACCTGCTGAGAAATACGATCCGTCTCATCTGGGGATCGGACCTCATGACATATGGCATAAGACCTGTTCGAGGTATCCAGTTCGCGGGACTCAGTATCACACCCACACAGATTCTCATGATCGGCGCAGCGGTCTTCTTTTTAGGCGCCCTCTATTTCCTGCTCACCCGGACCATTCTTGGAAAGTCGCTCAGGGCCGTGGCCGACAACATGGAATTAGCGGCTATCATGGGAATCAATATGAAAAAAGTGAGCCTGACGGTATGGATATTAGCCTCTCTGTTTGCGGGCGCGGGTGGGTTCTTATTAGCCCTTGATACGAACCTTGAGCCCATGATGGGGATGACGAATATGATAAAGGCCTTTGCCGCGGTGTTGTTGGGCGGGGCAGGCAATGTATGGGGGGCCCTGGTGGGCGGTCTCTTTATCGGCATTGCCGAAAATGTCGGGGTTGCATTTTTCTCCCCGGGGTACAAGGACTTCATATCTTTTGCCTTGATTTTCCTGCTCCTTATTCTAAGACCGAAGGGGATCTTCGGGGTCCTGGCCGGTGTGAGATAGTCCATGGATTACCTGCTTCACATTCTCATTGTGGCCCTTATTTACGGGATCTTTGCCATTTCTCTCAACCTGGAGCTCGGGTATACGGGGCTATATAATTTCGGTCACGTGGCCTTTTTCGGTATTGGCGCCTATACCTCGGCCCTGCTGGGTCTTTCGGGTCTGCCCGTGTCCCTGAGCATGGCCCTCGGAATGGCTGCCGCAGGCGTCGCAGGCGCGCTGCTTGCCATACCCGCCTTGAGGCTCACAGGAGATTTCTTCGGCATTGCCACCCTGGTCTTCGCAGAAATGGTCCGGCTCTTTTTCGTCAACGAACGCTGGCTTACCAAAGGCCCTATGGGGTTGCCCGGCATCCCCCGCCCTTCCTGGATTGGAGAAGGGATCGCGGGGCTCCCCATGTTCCTGCTCTTTTGCATCCTGCTGACCCTGTTGGTGGCCCTGACAAGCCGTCGCCTCGCCACATCCCCCTTTGGCCGGGCACTGAAGGTGGTGAGGGAAGATGAGTATGTGGCCCAGGCCCTGGGCAAAAACGTTCTTTCCCTGAAAACCAGGGCCATCATATTTGGCTCTGTCCTGGCCGGTCTGGCAGGATGCCTCTGGGCCCATTACATCAGTTATATAAGCCCTTCCGATTTCACGCTCAACGAAACCATCCTCGTACTTCTGTGCGTAGTCCTCGGGGGCAAAGGCACAAACTGGGGTCCCGTATTGGGCGCGTTTATCATTATATTTTTCCAGGAAGCCCTGAGGTTCCTCCCCATACCCGCGGATTTCGGCCGTCTTGTGGCACCGCTTCAGGGAATGGTCTATGGCTTTGTGCTGATCCTGATCATGCTGAAACGACCGGAGGGGATTGTCTCCGAATACAGGGGGCTGCGGCAATGCTGAGGATCGAGAACGTCACAAAGGGTTTTGGCGGGCTGGTTGCGGTTGACGATATCTCTTTGAGACTGGATAATACCGGTATAACAGGTCTAATCGGGCCGAACGGGAGCGGCAAGACTACCCTGTTTCACATGATTACGGGATTTTACAGGGTGGACCATGGCCTTATCTATTTTGGAGATAAACTGATCAGCAGGCTAAAGCCCCATAACATCAGCCGCATCGGTCTGGTGCGCACCTTCCAGCAGACCCGGGTCTTACCCTTTCTGTCCACACTTGATAACCTGTTGTCAGCCGCGCCTGATCAGGCAGGCGAACGCCTTTCCTCTGTTTTTTTTCGGCCGGCCGTAGTCAGACGGGAAGAAAATGAAAGCAGGGAAAGGGCCATGGAAATACTCGAGCTTGTCAGCCTGACGTCCATGTCGGATCAGCTCGCGGGCATGTTGAGCTTCGGACAGCAAAAGCTTCTTGAAATCGGAAGGGTCCTGATGGCCAGACCGAAGATGATCCTCCTGGACGAACCCACCGCCGGGATAAACCCTACTCTGATCCGTCAATTGGTGGAGATCATAAGGGGGCTTAAAAAGAGAGGCATACAGATTTTCCTGATAGAACACAACATGCCTCTGGTTGCCGAGATATGCGAAAAGATCTTCGTTATGGATTCAGGCCGCCTCATATTCTCCGGCATACCGTCGGAAGCGAGGAGAGATGCCCGGGTCATAGAGGCATACCTGGGGAGGGAAGATCGTGCTTCTTGAAGTGGATCAACTGACCGCCGGCTATGGTCCCATCACGATCCTGCATCGTGTCTCCATGGGGCTGTCTGACCGTGAGATCGTGTGTATCATCGGCCCTAACGGGGCCGGGAAGTCCACGGTACTGCGGGCGGTTTCAGGTCAAATCACCCCGGAAGGCGGCAGCGTCATCTTTGACGGCGAGGAGATTACTCGTGACGGGTTAAGCAAAAAGACGGAGAAAGGGCTTATCTTTATCCCCCAGGGGCAGAATATCTTCCCCAATCTCACGGTTCTTGAGAACCTGGAAATAGCAGGGTCCATCCTTAAAGACAGCGAGAAACTACGCCGCGCCATAGCAAGCGTGCTGGAAAAGTTCCCCATGATAATGGAGCGGAAAAATCGCCCCGCCCGTGAGCTTTCAGGCGGTCAGCGGCAGATATTGGCCCTGAGCCGCATCCTCATCCTCAATCCCAGGCTTGCTTTACTTGATGAGCCCTCTCTCGGGCTGGCACCCATTGTTGTGGACCTCATTTTTCAAGAGATCGGGAAAATGAACAAAAAAGGTATTTCCTTTCTCCTGGTGGAACAAAACGCCCGCAAAGGCCTTTCCGTTTCCCACAGGGGCTATGTCCTGGAGTTAGGCAAAAACAGGCTCACTGGTACCGGTCAGGAGCTTTTGAACAATCAGGATGTGCAACGGCTCTATTTAGGCGGGTAACAGATGCTTACTACGTGCCCCTTTTCAAATTCATTTCCCTGAAGTAAAGGAATTTGTCTCTTTTTCACGCTCAATTGTTGAGTCAGGAAACCTGCCGTAATCATGGCCCGGCCAGACCGTAGTGCTTCCCGGTAAAGTGTAGATCTTTTCACGTATGGATTGGAGCAATTGCCTTGCAGATCCTCCGGCAAGATCGGTCCTTCCTGCGGCACCAACAAACAGCGTGTCTCCTGTAAAGATATTTTTGTCAGTGTAAAGGCATATGCTCCCTATACTGTGCCCCGGTGTATGAATCACCTTCAAGGCTGTTTCTCCGATATTTATCACATCCCCATCTTTTAGAAGGATATCAGGCTCCGGCGAAGCTTTGCCGCCAAGCACCTTTGAAAAGATTCTGTTCATGAGCTTGTTCAATCCCTTGGCATCCAATTCATGAATCAAAAGTTTGGCACCGGTGGCAGCCTTCACAGATGCATTGCCCGCGGTATGGTCCGCATGGCAGTGTGTGTTTATGATGTGGGTTACTTCATATCCGCCCTTCTCAACGTTACCCAATATCTTTTTGATATCGAATGCGGGGTCAATCAGGGCGCATGTCTTCGATGACTCATCACCGACCAGGTAGCAGAAGATTGCCATCTTCTTCAATTTTATCTGTTTGATGTCCAAAATTTCAGGCTCCGGCTTTTCCTCAAGGCTTATTGTCTGCTTAGCGAAGAAACGTTATGGTTTGCCAATATTGAATTATGCTGTGACCTCGAACTATATTGCTCGCTATCTTGAAGACGCAGGATCTTACGGTACTCTTTTGCCTTTTCCTTGAAAATGCTCACATAGATCTTGTCGGTATAGAGGGGATATTTGAAATTCCCCATATCCACATAATTTTTCAGGGCATCCGTAAACTCCTTGCGGTAATTTTCCTCCTGAAACGCGGACAATAAAAAATCCTCATCTCGCTGGTTGATGTACTTGGTGCCCCCACCGGTCCGCTGGTTGATGGTGTCAATGACAATGTCCAAAATCATCTGGCGCAACAGCCGTGCCCGTTCGCTTTCCGTAATCAGCATGGCGATGTTGAGAAAAGCTCGGAAATCAAAAATTCCCAGTTGAGGGACTTTTATGTTCACGAAATCTGTTTCATTAACATCCAGTTCACGGGCAGCCATTTTTAACATTTTCAAGCGTTTATCACGTAATACCTCGTAACCGTTTTGGCGCAATTCTTCGCCGAATTTCTCTATGTAATTGTCAATTGTCCGGGGTGTAACCTCAAAAAAGGCCGATATCTGCTCCTTGAGCACCACGGTTTTTCCTTCAAAAGGGATGCCTTTAATACGTGTCGCTTCCTCTATTTCCTGCAACGCATAGGGGTTATTCAGTATATTCTGACGATCAACCTGTGAAACGGTCAGATTTTTCTTTTCTTTCTTTACTTTCTCGCTCATTTCATTTTCCTCACAGGCTTTCACGTTTCGTACAAAACCAACAAGGGTCAAGAGTAGATCTGTCCCCTATTTTCATAAGTTGTTTTGGAACCAACGTTCCCTTCTATGGGTTGACACATAGCCCAATTTCTACTATAATCCCTTGAAAAAGCAAGGCCTTATCATTTCATATCATCGAACATGCGCTCCCAAAATCCCATTGGAGGTGTTTGTCATGTCAAGATCCCATCTATGTACAACGCTTGTGGTGGTGGCCTTTTTTTTCCCGGTGTGTGCCTTAGCCGCGTCCGCGATCATAGGCCCCCCGATCGTTGAGCCTCCTGAAGAGGTGACCTTTCCGAGCGATGAGTTCCCCACCATCCAGTCCGCGATCGACGAGGTGGCGGACGGGGGGACCATCACACTGCGGCCCGGCCGCTACAC
>JAIOSR010000129.1 GCA_021107495.1 Desulfobacterales bacterium
CGCCGGGGGCATGCACCCCCACTTCGATCGCTGTTGTACCTACCAAAAGATTGATCCGGCCTTTGCGGAACTGCTCCATAACCCGGTCTTTTTCATCGAAAGACAGACGACCGTGGATCAGGCCCACACGATAAGGGGGTGTAAAAAGTTTTTTGAGTTTCGAATGCATTCCCAGGGCATTTTTCAGGTCTGCGTCTTCCGTGCCTTCGATGACGGGACAGATTACAATTGCTTGCTGTTCTAATGACAGTTTCTGCTTTAACGTATCGTAAACACTCCTTTTTTTATTTTTCTCCACTAAGCAGGTCATGACCGGCTGGTGTCCCTCCGGATATTCTTTAATCACGGAGATTTCAAGGTCGGCGTACACGGTCATGGCAAGTGTCCTGGGGATAGGCGTCGCCGTCATGACAAACAGATGGGGGTTAATCCCCTTTTTGTCTAATAAGGCCCTTTGTCTGACCCCGAAACGATGCTGCTCATCAATCACTACAAGGCCCAGCCTCTTAAACGAAATATCCTTCTGAATCAAGGCCTGGGTCCCGATAATCAGATTGAACTCTCCGTTACTGATTTTTTTATTGATTTTTATGCGATCAGGTCCTTTAAGGGCTCCGGTCACAAGAACAGGTCGAAAACCCATGCTTTCAGACAGGCTTCTAAAATATGCATAGTGCTGTCGGGCCAGGACCTGGGTCGGAATCATTATTGCCACCTGCCAGTGGTTGAGGGTCGTAACGTAAGAGGCCACTGCAGCCACCACTGTCTTGCCGCATCCCACATCTCCCTCAAGCAGACGATTCATTGGCCCGGACCCGCTCAGGTCTCTGAGAATTTCTTCGATTACCTTGGCCTGTTCACTTGTAAACCGAAACGGAAAAATCTTTTCAAGTTTTTGGTTTAGGCCTTTGGGGATCTTAAAAACCGGGCCTTTCCGCATGGCCCGGGATCTTTTCCTGTAAGCGATATTGAGCATGACATGGAAAAAACGGTCAAAAATAAGCCTTTGATGGTATTTTGTCTCGAACCGGTTAAAAAGATCAACTGATGACCCGTAAGTGGGAAAGTGAACGGATCGGATGGTATTCGCAATCTCCGGCAGCCCAAGGCGCGCAGTTATCTCCCCCGGGATAATATCAACTAAGCAATCCTCATATAAATCCAGTGCCTGTCTTACCGCGGATCTCAAAACCTGACCGGAAATCCCCTTGATCATCGAGTAAACAGGGTATAGCCCCAGGACTTCTTTGCCCTTACCTTGAGACTGCAAGGTAATGTCAGGGTGAATCATTTGTCTCTTACCTTGCATCTTTTGAATTTTTCCGTAGGCCATAATTTCCAGGCCGGGATGGGTAAGCCGGCTCAAGTGGGCCTTCCTGTATTGAAACCACAAAAGATCCAGTGCAGCGGTTTCGTCCTCTATAACTATCCTGAACAAACGCTTTCCGCGGCGGAAAAACCTTTCCTCCCCGGCTGAAATCACATTTCCCCTGACAAATACGGCCGAGTCCTCCCCGGTTTCGTTAATAGGCACTATTCGGCTCCTGTCTTCATAGCGAATGGGAGTAAAAAACAGGAGGTCAAGCACTGTATTAAGACCCTTTTGGGCTAAAAGTTCGCCCCTCTTTATCCCTATACCTTTTAAAGAGGTGAGGGGACGGTTTAGTTCAGGGACTTGCCCGAGTTGATTCGAACATGGCGTAATCATTTGCATCCCTTAACAAATCACGTTTTGAGTGACAAGAGAAAAGGTTGACAATAAAACCGGCAGATAATAAAAAGCATAAAGGATTTCAGCATTTGGCATTATTGCTACGGCATAGTCAGGCCAAATAATGTGGTTTTATATAACTAAATAGGCAGGATCTAAAAATTATGGCAAAAAATGAGGTGGCGGGAAAGAATCACTACGCCGAGGCAGGCGTGGATATTGATGCGGGAAACAGGCTCGTGGAACTCCTGAAGCCTATAGTTGGCAAAACCTTTAAATCGGGTGTTATCACCGACATAGGGGGATTTGCAGGAGTCTTCTCCCTGAATGTGGAGCATTTAAAGAACCCCGTTTTAGTAAGTTCCACAGACGGCGTGGGGACAAAGCTTAGGATAGCGTTCATGCTTGACAAACACGATACGGTAGGTATCGACCTCGTTGCAATGAGCGTGAATGACATCATGGTTCAAGGGGCCGTTCCGCTTTTTTTCTTAGATTACATATCCATTGGAAAGCTGCATGTGGACAAGGTGCAGGAGATTGTAAAGGGCATTGCCGCCGGTTGCTTAGAAGCCAATTGCTCCCTCATCGGAGGTGAGACCGCTGAAATGCCCGATTTTTATGCCGAGGGAGAATATGACCTTGCCGGTTTTGTTGTCGGAGTGGCGGATAACGAGGAACTCTTGGACGGTTCCGAGATTGCCGTCGGCCACCAGCTCATTGGAATAGGGTCAAGCGGTCTCCACAGTAACGGCTATTCCCTGGTACGCAAGATCTTCTTTGAAGGACTGAAGATGTCCGTGGAAGATTATGTGGAAGACTTCGGCAGGACCCTTGGGGAAGAACTCTTAGAGCCCACCCGGATATATGCCAGAGCAATCAGTAATCTTAGACGTGACTTCCGGATTTATGGTGTATCACACATAACGGGCGGAGGACTCATCGACAATCCCCCCCGTATTCTGCCCAAAGCGTGCAAGGCAGTCATTGATAAAACAAGCTGGACGGTTCCGCCCATATTCACTTACCTTCAAAAGGCAGCCCGGATTTCGGACATGGAGATGCTGCGGACCTTTAACAACGGCATTGGTCTGGTGGTTGTGGTTAGCGAGGAAGAAGCCGGCGAAGTGCTCTTGAGACTGAAAGCCATGGGGGAAACCGCTTACCATATAGGCGTGGTGGAATCAAGGAATGAAGAGGAGGAATCCGTTCAATTCACAGGGCTGTAAGCCCCTTGTTGAAAAGGTAAGAGCTCAGCTATCTTTTTTGACAGGATTAACAGGATGAACCGGGTCAGTTTTATTTTAAATCAGATTCAACGTTCAAGCCCGCCCTCCATGTCCTGAGACCGAGACGGGATCGGGAGGTACGACGTAAAGTGCGCTTTTAAAACGGTTCTTCTGAATACTATGCCCAAGGATTCTATGAGAAGTACTGCTAAACCAGGTCTGGGCCAGGGGTTAAAAAACGATGCACATAGACCAGTATTAAGAGAAGGCAACTAACCGTGAACCGTGAATCTGACAACCTAAGTTACTTTATGGTTAACTATTACGTTTAGATATAATTTTCCGATAATGATCAGTGCCTGTCTCCTTGGCCTCCGTTGCAGGTATGATGGCCGGCACAGCAGCTGCCTCGATTTAGTGGATTTTGTGGCATCCCGCCGTTTCACGCCATTCTGCCCGGAACAAATGGGGGGACTTCCCACCCCCAGACCGGCTGCCAATATGATAGGGGGTGACGGCAGGGATATTCTCTCGGGTAGTGCAAGGCTAGTCGATAGAGAGGGTAAAGATGTGACCGGCGCTTTCAAAAGAGGTGCTCAGGAGGCATTAAGATTGGCCCGATTAGCAGGCAGTTCCATTGCAATCATGAAAGAGAGGAGTCCTTCCTGTGGCCTTAAAACACCCTATTGTGACAAACCGTCAGCCATGGGAATCGGCGTAACTGCCGCACTTTTTGAGTCCGAAGGAATCAAGATAATTGAGTTGGGTGCAAATGATACATTTCCGACCCCCGAATTTTTTCAAGCTATAAAATTGATGGAGTAAACTATGTTCGGTCTTGGTCCCACTGAATTAATCATTATTGCGGTGATCGTTCTCTTGATCTTTGGCGCTAAGAGACTTCCTGAAATCGGTAAAGGCCTGGGAGGGGCTATCAGGGAATTTAAAAACGTCAAGAAAGAGCTGAGCCCTAAGAAAACTGGCGACGAAGGGCAGGACACCGACAATGCGTCCACAAAAAAAGAGGATCTTCCCCCAAACTTAGAGACAAAAATTGTGGGCAAGGTGCTGGAACAGGTTCCGGGTGTAAAAAAGGCTATGGATGTGAAGAAAAAGGCGGAAAAGCTCAAAGAGCTCGTAAAGTGAATCAAATCATAACCATTGACGGTCCCGCAGGGTCCGGAAAAAGCACTATCAGCCGTGCCCTGGCAAAAAAAATCAATTTTCTTTATTTAGATACAGGGGCCATGTATCGTGCCGTAGCACTTGACGCAAAAAGAAGGGGTATCAGCCCCGACAATGGCAGAAGGATGGGAGATCTGATTAAGTCCATGGATCTCCATTTCAAGACGGATGAAGACCCGCCGAAGTTGTTTTTGGGTAGCGAAGACATCTCCTTGGCAATCAGGAGTCCTGAGATGGACATGCTTGCTTCCAGGGTGTCGGCGGTTAAAGAAGTCCGGGAAGGCATGTCCCACCTTCAGCGGAAGATGGCCAGGGGATTAAAGGTGGTGGCCGAAGGCAGGGACATGGGAACCGTGGTTTTTCCTGATGCCGAACACAAATTCTTCCTCACAGCCCTTCCCCGTGTCAGGGCGGAGAGAAGGTACAAAGAGAGGTTGGGACGGGGAGAATCCGTATCAAAGGAGATCGTGGAATCGGAACTTAAGAAAAGGGATAAGAATGACAAAACGCGGTCATTAGCCCCATTGAAACCCGCTGAGGATGCTAAGATAATCGACTCAACACAATTGACACCGGAACAGGTCGTCGAAGAGATAATGGGTCATTTGAAGTTGACAAAGTCGTGAAGAGTCGCGAAGCTATTTTTTACGAGTCCATCAAAGTTGAAATAATACAGGTAACGGCCCAAAAAACCTGGGGCAGGAGAGAATCCCCCCCTCACCCAAACCCTTTCTCCTCTCCGGGGCGTAGGATCTGCCCTCCGGCCTGGAAGCGGAGCCGGAGGCTGGGGGAGAAGGCAGGGCTTCCCCCGTACACGATATGGTGGTTACGGGGTAAAGACCCCAAGATATTGAACAGACACTAATATAGGCCAATTTTTTTAAATAAATGGTTGAACATAAATTGAATGTTTGATAATAAATTTAGGTTAAACAATTACAACCATGCAAAATAAAGTAGGGGGTATTGGGCTTGATGGAAAAATTAACACACAGCATAACCGAAAACGAGATATTTGAAACCGAAAATGAGGACACAAACATCGAGGACGATCAGAAGGAGTCTATCCGGGACGAATCCGCCGAGGAAATAGTTGAAGCAGCAGATGATGTTCAGGAGCAGGAAGAGGACAGCTTTTCCAAGCTGTACGAAGACAGCCTGAAGCCCATCCAGGAGGGTGAGGTTATCAAGGGCGAAATCGTTCAAATAGACAAGGAATATATCTTAGTTGATATCGGTTACAAATCAGAGGGACAGATCCGCATCAATGAGTTCATAGACCCTGAAGGCAATTTGACGGCTAAGGTCGGTGACAGAGTGGAAGTGCTTCTTGAACGGAGAGAGAGTGATGACGGAACCATAATTCTCTCCAAGGAAAAAGCGGCCAAAATCAAAATATGGGATGAGATTAAGGACCTTTACGAAAACGACGGGACAATTAAAGGCACGATTATATCACGGATCAAGGGAGGTTTCTCGGTAGATATCGGCCTCCAGGCATTCCTGCCCGGATCCCAGGTCGATCTGAGGCCTGTCAGGGATATGGATGCCTTAGTGGGTGCAGAACATGAGTTTAAGATCGTAAAATATAACAAACGCCGGGGTAATATTGTCCTGTCCCGGCGTGCCATCTTAGAAGCCGAACGAATGACCCAGAGGCAGAAAACCCTCGAGCATCTGGAGGAGGGAGCATCTCTTACAGGAACGGTCAAAAATATTACCGACTATGGACTGTTTATCGATATGGGAGGCATCGACGGCCTTGTTCATATTACTGATATGTCTTGGGGCAGGGTTGGCCATCCCTCCGAAATGCACCAGGTCGGAGATGAAATTTCGGTCAAAGTCCTGAATTTCGACAGGGAAAGGGAAAGGGTCTCTCTCGGTATAAAACAGTTGACGCCCGACCCATGGACCGAGGCAGAAAATAAATATACCATGGGCACGAAAATCCAGGGCCGTGTCGTCAGCCTTACTGACTATGGAGCATTTATAGAAGTTGAAGAAGGCGTGGAGGGTCTGATTCACGTCTCTGAAATGTCCTGGACCAGAAAAATCAGGCATCCCTCTCAGGTATTAAACGTTGGTGACATTGTGGATAGTGTGGTCTTGAATATCGATGTTGCCAAGAAGCGAATTTCTCTGGGGATGAAGCAGGTTGAACCGAATCCCTGGGATGTAATTGAAGAGAAATATCCGATTGGAACCACAATAGAGGGCAAGATCAAGAATATCACCGATTTCGGGATTTTTATCGGCATTGATGAAGGTATTGACGGGCTTGTCCATATATCCGATATTTCTTGGACCAGAAGGATAAAGCACCCCTCGGAGGTTTATAAAAAAGGACAGGAAGTACAGGCGGTTGTCTTAAATATTGACAAGGACAGTGAGCGTTTTTCATTAGGCATCAAACAACTGACATCCGACCCATGGGATGAAATTCCCCGTAAGTATAAACCGGGCACCCGGGTGACCGGCACCGTGACCAACGTGACCGATTTCGGCCTCTTCCTCGAGCTCGAAGAAGGCATAGAGGGCCTTGTTCATATCTCCGAAATTGCCAAAGACAAACGCGGGAACCCAACGGCACGATTCCAGGTCGATGATGTTATCCAGGCCAAGGTCCTCAATGTCTCCAGCGAAGACAAAAAGATTGGCCTTTCTATTCGAAAATTAGAAGAAGGCGATGACAAGGAGATTTTCAGGAGCTACTTGGATA
The DNA here is from genome assembly GCA_021107495.1 of Desulfobacterales bacterium. GTDB lineage: Bacteria > Desulfobacterota > DSM-4660 > Desulfatiglandales > Desulfatiglandaceae > JAIOSR01. Next base: position 6,848 of record JAIOSR010000129.1, read on the forward strand.
ACCACAAAGAAGCCACCTCCAACTTAGGAGAGCTGCTAAGAGAAGAAATGATGAATCTTGACCGGCAGGCCCAGTCCAATGATATAGGGCATGAGGATGCAGAAACATCCAAACCGGAACCGGATACCTTAGGCGAAACCATTGACAATTCTTCTGGAGAACCACCGACTGAAGGCGCTGACTCCGAGAATATGGGATCCCATGAGGTGGAGGAATCAGAGGCTGAACCGGATACCCGGGACCAAACCACAGACAGTTCTTCCGAAGAACCACCGACTGAAGGCGCTGACTCCGAGAATATGGGATCCCATGAGGTGGAGGAATCAGAGGCTGAACTTGATACCCGGGACCAAACCACAGACAGTTCTTCCGGAGAACCACTAACTGAAGGCGCTGACTCCACTAAATAGTGCAGACCAATATCTGTTGTTTTTCCCAATTTCGGCGTCAGGCTCCTCCCGCCTATGGGCGGGGCTCAAAATACTTAATGTATTCCCGCCTGCCCTGTTTGCCTATTGCATGCGCAGCCTGTTCAATCGGAGTTTACCCGGTTAAATTGCCTTGGGACATTATTCAGCCGGGGCGGCTAACCCGGCTCAGACGGATTAAAATTCCCGACTTTCTTGAACTTGGAAAGACTGTAACACTTTAGCGCTTCGGCTTTCCCTCTGAATGTTTGAAATTCCGGCTAAAGAATGGCACAAAAAAAACATCCCATACTGACTGTCTTGGTCATCCTATGCGTCGTTGCCCTCTTTTTGGGCATAACCATGGTCATCGTACTCAAAATTGTTTCACCCTCCTCAAACCTGTCATTCGGCGACAAAATAGGGGTAATCCCCATAGATGGCGCCATTTCCCAATCCATAGACATTACAACGGAACTCGTAAGGTTGAAAAAAGACAGCGGGATAAAAGCGATCATTCTACGAATCAACTCGCCGGGAGGATCGGTCGGGCCTACCCAGGAAATCTATAGGGAAGTCCGGAAAACCATACAAACCAAGAAAGTCGTAGTCTCCATGGGTTCAGTAGCTGCATCAGGCGGATACTACATAGCTGCCGGGGCCGATAAAATAGTTGCTAATCCCGGAACAATCACGGGTAGTATAGGCGTTATTATGCATTTTGTCCGCCTGGAAGAACTTTTGAATAAAATCGGTATCCGTCTTGAAATCCTGAAGAGCGGGGAATTCAAGGACATGGGGTCCCCCAACAGGGAATTAACAGAACGGGAAAAGGAACTCCTCAATGCGTTGATAGCAGACATACAGAGACAGTTTGAAGAGGGTGTGGCCGAGGGCAGAAATCTCCCCTTGGAAAAAGTGCGACAGATCGCCGATGGTCGCATATTTTCAGGGTCCCGAGCCAAGGAATTGGGTCTTGTCGATGTCTTGGGAAATTTTCAGGACGCCGTGGAAGTTGCCAAAAACCTGGCAGGCATCAAAGGAGATGTTACGCTCGTTTATCCCCAAAAGGACAAAATGGATTTGTGGGATCTGGTTTTTGAGGCGGCCGCGGGTTCAGTTTCCAAACTGATTCAAGGCATGAAAAGCAGGGTAGAATATCGATGGGGCGGTTTTGCACAACACCGGGTTAAAGAAAGCTACTAATATCTCCTTTCCCCTCACGTATAATTTCCGGTATGTCGTCAATCAAAGAAACGATGCTGGAAGGGTTTTGATAAAGCACCCCGCCATCAATAATAATATCGATAAACGGACTGTAGGCCTCTTTTATGGATTGGGGATCGTCATATCCTGCACTGGTACTTATGATAGGCCTGCCGAAAGTTCGCACGACGGCCCGGCAGATATTATTATTCGGAACACGGATGCCCACGGTCTTCCGTTTGGTCAACATGATTTTCGGAACCAGCCGGGTGCCTTCTAAAATAAAGGTGTATGGCCCGGGCAGAAGGCGCTTCATGGTTTTATACGCATAATTGGAGACAATGGCATACCGGCTTATTTCTTTAAGACTGTCGCCCACAAAAGAGAAAGGTTTTTTCAGGGGGCGGTTTTTCAACCTGTAGATGAGCTGTATTCCCTTTTTGTTGTAAAGATCACACCCTATTCCGTAAAATGTGTCGGTGGGGTATACGATAAGACCTCCATTTTCCAGGACCTCGCTCACGCGTCCGATCAGCCGCTGTTGGGGATTATCCGGATTAATGGAAAGGGTCACGGTCTTCTTATTCATGTTTGAGAATCCGTTTTAGAGGTTATGCGGTTGGCGCAACTTCATATTGTCTTTGGGGCCAACCCATGCAAATATAGTTGAATATCGAACACCGAACAAGAAATTTCGAACCGCAGAAGTTAAAAGACTTCATCATTTAGCATTTCTTGTTCGAAATTCTGCGGTTTTCATTGCTAAATAGATGCCCTCAAAATCTGTTCGTTAATATTGGGTAGGCAGTTGACTAAAGTGCATACCTATTTGCGTTTTTTGCCATCTGATAAAAGGGAGCGTTAATATGGGTTTTGATTCATTGGTGGCCCTCTATTCTGTTTTGTTGGGGCTGGCATTGGGGAGCTTTATGAATGTATGCATTTATCGCATCCCCCTCGGAAAATCCATTATCAGTCCCCCGTCCAACTGTCCCAACTGCTCCGAAAGAATAAGGTTTTATGACAACATTCCATTGTTCAGCTACCTGATCCTGTTGGGCAGGTGCAGGTACTGCCGCAACCCCATCTCATGGCGCTATCCGTTGGTGGAGGTCCTGACAGGGCTGTTAAGCCTGGCCCTGTTTAGCAGATATGGATTGAGTTATCAATATTTTATCTTCCTTTTGTTCTTAGCGACCCTTGTGACAATCAGTTTCATTGACCTTGACCACCAGATTATCCCTAACATTCTGTCCCGTTCGGGTATTGTCATCGGGTGGGCGTTTTCTGCAATCAGTTTTATTGCCATGCATAAAATCATCATTCCTGACTTTTTGTCAGGACCCGGGGTCATTAAGCAAAATACGGGCTACTTTGTACTGGGAGATATTTCTTGGTTCGATTCACTGATAGGCATCATAGCAGGATACGGTTCCCTTTTTCTTATAGAAGTTGTTTTTAAATACCTAACCGGAAAAGAAGGGATGGGGCGTGGCGATGCAAAACTGCTGGCCATGATCGGCGCATG
>JAIOSR010000199.1 GCA_021107495.1 Desulfobacterales bacterium
AGCGCCAGGCCGAGAATGTACGGAAAATGATTCTTGCCATGTCTACTGATATCCGCGTTATCCTCGTAAAGCTGGCCGACAGGCTGCATAACATGAGGACTCTGGGTTTTCAGCCGCAGGCCAAACAACAGCTAATTGCCGCTGAGACCTTAGAGATCTATGCCCCATTAGCCGGCAGGATGGGTATTCACTGGATCCAGTCCAGTCTGGAAGATCTGTGTTTGTATTATCTTGAGCCGGAGATCTACAACAAGATCAAGGACCTGATCGCGCAAAGAAGGGGGGAAAGTGAGGAATTTATAAAGGAAATCAAAGAACTGCTTTTTAAAAAATTAGGGGAATTTAACATTCAGGCCACAATCAAAGGGAGGGACAAACATTTTTACAGCACATACAGAAAGATGCTGGATCAAAACCTTACGGTTAATCAGGTATACGATATTTTTGCGTTCCGCGCCATCGTCAACAGCATCAAGGAATGCTATGAATCATTGGGTCATATCCATTCCATGTGGAAACCGGTTCAGGGCAGGTTCAAGGATTATATCTCCGTGCCCAAGGTAAACATGTATCAGTCTCTGCATACTACGGTGATCGGTCCATTAGGGCAAAGGATGGAGATTCAGATTCGAACATGGGACATGCACAGGGTTGCAGAAGACGGAATTGCGGCTCACTGGAAGTACAAAGAGGGAGCAATCGCGAGCCAGACCGATGAAAAGCAGTTCGCATGGCTCCGCCAGCTCCTCGAATGGCAAAAAAACCTGAAGGACCCGGCAGAGTTTTTGGAGAGTGTCAGGATGGACCTCTTTCCGGATGAGGTCTATGTGTTTACTCCCACGGGAGAGGTCAAGTCATTCCCCAAAGGCGCCTCGCCCATTGACTTTGCCTACAGCATTCACTCGGAGGTGGGACAAAAATGCATGGGGGCCAGGGTCAACGGAAAAATGGTTCCGCTGAGATCCCAGTTGAAAACCGGGGATATTGTGGAGGTCATAACATCTCCAAAACAGCATCCGAGCAAAGACTGGCTGGACTTTGTGAAAACACCCCGGGCAAAGAACAGGATCAGGCAGTGGATAAACAGTCAGGAAAAGGATGAAAGCATCAACTTGGGCAAAAACCTCCTGGAAAAAGCCCTTGAAAAAGAACATATGACCCTGCCCAATATTATGAAAAGTGAGCAGCTCACAGCCATCGCAAAAGACCTATCCTTTCATTCGATAGAAGACTTGATCGCCCAGATAGGTTTCGGCAAGGTGTCCCCCAAACAAGTAATCGGACGTCTTAAGCTCAAGCTGGGGATCAAGGATGAAAAACCGGCAAGTCTTGTCAGCAAAATGGTTGGCCGCATCAAACGGCGAAAGGCAGACCATGGTATAAGGGTCAAGGGCGTAAGCGACATGCTGATCCGCTTTGCCAGTTGCTGCCATCCCCTGCCGGGGGAGAGCGTTATCGGATTTATTACCCGGGGCAGGGGTATCACCATCCACCATCATGATTGCAGACATGTTCTCAGCGCTGATCCCGAAAGATTGGTGGAGGTATCATGGGAACCCTCCAGGGAGGATATATATACCGCAAAACTGAGGGTGACCAGCGTGGAAAGAAAGGGAATGTTGGCTGATGTAACCTCAGTAATCACCCAAAAAGACGCCAACATCATCGAGGCTGATGTCAAAACGACAGTAGATCGAAAGGGTATTGCGGTTTTTTCTATAGAATTGGAGGATTATAAACAGCTACAGGATATTATAAGCGCGATTAAAAAAGTAAAAAGCGTCCTGATCGTTGAAAGGCTTTAAAGTGCTTTAAGGAATGGCCTCGTGTCGGCCGAACTTTATGGCTTAACGATCCGGCCGGACTTGATACAGCTTGTACAGACCCTTATTTTTTTGATCTGGCCATCCTGGAGGCACCTTACCTTCTGAAGGTTGGGATACCAGCGTTTCTTGGTTTTATTATGAGCATGGCTGACATTATAGCCGACCACAGGTTTTTTTCCGCAAATGTCACAAACCTTTGCCATTATGGGGTCTCCTCGTAAAATGATACTTGATCGCTTAGGCTTTAATTGTTTTTAAATAGCGGCTGAAAGCCGTTTCCATAAGATGTACAGTAAAACATCTAATTTGAGAATTTTTTAGTATATAAAAGTTAAAAATAAATGGCAAGAGTTTTTTATTCAAGGAGGCATTTCCATTCAAACACAGGACACTAAGACCGGCATTCTCCAGGCACTCAACAACATACGCGGGAATCCTCATCACATCCACCTGATGGGGATTTGCGGGACAGGTATGGCCTCCCTGGCGGGAATCCTGAAAGAGAAAGGGTACAGGGTGACTGGTTCGGATCAGAACGTTTACCCCCCAATGAGTAACTTCCTGGAATCATTGTCCATCCCGGTTATAGAGGGTTACAGCCCTGATAATCTTTACCCCGTGCCCGACCTGGTCATTGTGGGAAATGTGATCACGAGAAATAACCGGGAGGCCGTGGAGCTTTCGCGCCTCGCGCTCCCCTACCTCTCCTTTCCCCAGGCCCTGAAGCACTTCGCATTTAAGGACAAAAATACCATTGTGATCAGCGGGACCCACGGCAAAACAACCACATCGGCCTTAGTATCCTGGGTATTGGAAAAGGCAGGCATGGATCCGGGATTCATGATTGGGGGTCTCCCCCTGGATTTCAAGAAAAATTTTAAACTTGGAAAAGGCCCATATTTCGTCATAGAGGGCGACGAATACGACACGGCCTTTTTTGATAAAGGACCAAAATTTCTTCACTACAGCCCATGGGTCACAATACTTACCAGCATAGAATTCGACCATGCCGATATTTACCGGGATCTCAGCCATGTTACGGAAAATTTCAGAAAATTGATCGATATTGTGCCACAAAAGGGCTTGCTCATAGCAAACGGCGATGATCCGATCATCACGACCGAAATCACCAGGGCGAGATGTCCCGTAAACACCTATGGCCTTTCGACAAACACCATGTGGAAGGCAATCGACATAACCGTTCAGCAAGATTTTACGCGCTTCAAGGTTTTGAAGACCGGTAAAAATTACATAACCCTTCACACACCACTTTATGGCCGTCACAACATATCAAATCTTTTGTCCGTCATTGTTTTGGCCGACTTCCTGGGAATACCCCTCCCCATACTCTCCGAGGCCGTAAGGAGTTTCGGAGGTGTCAAACGGCGTCAGGAAATAATTGGAGAAAAAAGGGGGATACTCGTGTTGGATGATTTCGCCCACCATCCCACTGCGGTCAAAGAAACAACACGTGCCGTGAAGGAAAAATACAAAGGCCGTCGCTTGATTGCCGTATTCGAACCCAGGTCCAATTCCAGCAGGCGAAATATTTTTCAGGAGCAATATGCTTCTTCTTTTGAAAGCGCAGACATGATAATGGTCCCGGAACCTTCCATGACTGAA
>JAIOSR010000193.1 GCA_021107495.1 Desulfobacterales bacterium
CAAGCTCATTGACATCAATCTCAAAGGCCCCATTCGTGTGACCCGGGCCGTGCTCGAATACATGACCAAGCAGGATACAGGGGGGGCGATTGTCAATGTGGTATCCGATGCTGCAAAGGTAGGCAGCACTGGTGAAGCGATCTATTCAGCGGCAAAGGGAGGGGTCTATTCTTTTACGAAATCCGTCGCCAGGGAGATGGCAAGGTATAAGATCCGTGTTAACAGCACATGCCCCGGTCCCACTGATACGCCGTTATTGGATGATGTGAAGAAAACCATGCCAAAGGTGGTTGATGCCATCAAAAGAGCTGTACCCATGAGAGAAATTGCAACCCCGGAGCAGCAGGCCAATGCCATTGTCTGGCTTGCATCCGATGAAGCCAGCTACATTACGGGGCAGTCCCTGAGTGTGAACGGGGGATTAAATATGTGTTAATTTGCCAGGACCTGTTTTTTAGGCTATAACCCGGGCAATTAATTAGAGCGCTAAAAGATGAAAAACCCGGCAATAAAGCGAACTCAGGCGTATCAATGGGGTCTGGTTTATTGCTGGTTAAATAAGAAAGATGATTGCCATGAAAAAGTACTTCGATGAAGCCCTGGAAACAATGCCTCCGGACGAAAGACAAAGGTATTACAGTGAGAAAATTAAGGAAATTGTTCATTATGCGTATGAAAACTCTCCCTTTATAAAAAGGCACCTGGATGGTGCCGGTATAGAGGTGGACGCAATAAACGGTCCTGAGGATTTGAAAAAAATACCTGTTATCAAAAAGGAAGCAGTCAGAGATGCGCACAGGCTCTCTCCTCCCTTTGGCGATGTCATTGCGGTTCAACCTGAACAGCTTCAGCGAATTTATATGTCACCTGGCCCTATTTATGATCCTGAAAGTAAGGGTGAGCTCAGATTGAAAGAATCCAAGGCACTTTTTGGTGCAGGATTGAGGCCACATGATAGGGTGATGGTAACATTTTCATATCATTTGGTGCCGGCCGGTCTCCTTTTTGACAAAGCATTGAGGGGATTCGGTGCAACGGTTATTCCGGCGGGAGTGGGCAATACAGAGCTTCAAGTCGGACTCATGCGAGATCTTAATGTGACAGGCTATATCGGGACGGCAACATTCCTTTTGAACCTTATTAATAAGGCAGAGGAATTGAAGTGTCCATTTGGACAAGATATTCTTTTAAAATCCGCCGTCCTTACCGGAGAAAAGGTTCCAAAGTCACTCCGGGAAACCTTTGAGAAAAAATACGGGATAAAGACAGGGCAGCTTTACGGAACAGCAGAGATAGGGGTGTTTGCTTATGAATGTTCCGAGCAATCAGGGATGCATGTATGTGAAGAGGTATTTGTTGAGATCGTAGATCCAAAAACCGGTTGTAACGTTACCCCGGGCGAGGTGGGTGAAATCGTAGTTACGTTCTTCGATAATACCCTTCCATTGATTCGATTCGGGACCGGGGATCTTTCATATATGCAGGTGGAGCCATGCCCCTGCGGCCGCACTTCCGTCCGCCTTGGTGAAATAGTTGGAAGGGTGGGAGATTCTTTCAAGGTGCGGGGTATGTTTGTTCACGAGCCTCAGGTAAAAGAAGTCTTGACAAAGGTTAACGGGATTAGCACGGGAGTCCTCATTGTCACGCGCAAAAACCAAAGGGATGAACTCACGGTCAAGGTGGAGTTGGATGATAAGAGCTGTAACAAAGATGAAGTGCGGCAAATCCTGGAAAAAGGTTTCAGGGATGCCTGTCGTCTGAAAATCGATCAGATTGAATTCTTTCCCCTGGGGACAATCGGTACAGAGGAAAAAACATTGGTGGATGACAGGACCTGGGATTAAGACCCGATTGGGGAGAACCCTTAAAAAATAAAAATACTGGCCCGGAGGACCGGGTTTTCAATGTAAAAATAAAGAGGAAATAATTTTACGGAAAGGAGGAAAATATTAAGTTAAGATATTCCATTGGGGTTAAGTGTTATGAAAGCGGCAACAAAAAGCACAAATTAAAAGGGGAGGTAGATTGAGCATGCAAAACAAAGCTTTTTTAGGAAAAATTGCAGTATTGGTATTGGCAGTCTTCATGGTGGCGAGCCTTGGTGTGTTTTTTTGTAATTCACAAGCATATGCTGCTCCAAAAAAAACCATTACAATAGGAATTATGTCGTGCATATCAGGTGGTCAAGCAGTGATAGGCAATACATACTTATTCGGAGCGGAACAGGCCGTTGAATATGTTAATAAAGAACATCTGCTTGGCAAAGACGTGGTGCTTAAGGCTATTGTTATCGACGATCAGCTTAATGCAACGGTCGGTCTAAATGCCTATCAGAGGGTTAAAGACAAAATCCTCGCTTTTACGGGATACGATACATCGGGGTGTTGTGCACTCAGACCTTTTGTGGAACAGGACAAAAAACCTTTTGTAGCTTGTACCACAAATCGCACCTTCATCTATCCGCCATCAAAATACGTCTTCGGTGTCGCCACGCCTTATGAAGAGCTTTTGGTCGGGTTTTTAAAGGTCGTCAAATCGAATTGGAAGGAGAAACGGGCTCCAAGGCTTGGCCTTATCTCTTTCGATATACCCTCAGGCCGGGTTGCCGTTAATGCAGCAAAAAAATACGGCCCCGGCATTGGCTGGGAAATTGACCCTATATCATTTATTCCACTTACAACTGTTGATTTTAGCCAGGCCATAGCCAGGGTAAAGGCTAAAAAGCCCGATTGGGTGCAGCTCTCACTAACCGGTGGCCAGATGAAAGCTGTTTTAGCCCAGGCAAAGATCTCCGGTGTCAGGGATACCACAAAATGGCTTCTGCCTTTATGGTCAGGTTTTGTC
>JAIOSR010000014.1 GCA_021107495.1 Desulfobacterales bacterium
CCGGGAGTAAGGGATTTATCTGCCTCCAGTTGGGCCGTTATTTCCTCTTCCGCCCTCTCAAAGTTTATGTTGATCTGGCTGAAGACCTCATTCACAAAATGGTATATTTCAAGATCAGTACCATAAATCTCAATCACGGCCGGATCATTAATGAGGACTTCCATGATATACTGGGTCATGTAAAGGGAATAGGGATTGGAACGGGATAAGAGGGCTCGAATAGGAGCAATAAAGTATTTGAAGTCAAATTCCGAACTGTTCATCGCCTTTTTCAGGCCTTTGAGGATTGAATCCGATATTGCGGCAGGATTATCCGTTTCAACGATCTTCTCCATCAACAGGACCTGGGCCAATTTTTTATGGATTTCAGGCAATTTGAACTTCAAAAACCTGTCCCGTTTAAAAGCCTCCTGTTTTTCCTTCCTTTCAAGCCTGTTTATGAGCTTGTCCTGGACCCGCCCGCTATCCCATGATTTCATTAGTTGACTTTTCCTTGGAACTGTCCTTGGACCCTTTTGGCGAGGCGTCCGCCTTTTTGGAAGTATCACCGGAGTCTGAAGAACTGCTTTCCGGGGTTTTGCTCTCTGACTGTGTGCTGTGTCCCTGATTTCCGCTGGTCTTGGAGGCGTAATCGGTCACATACCATCCTGTCCCTTTTAAATGAAAGGTGTTGTGGGAAATGAGTTTTTTCAATTTACCATGACATATTTCACACTCGGCAAGCGGCGGATCGGAAAACTTCTGAAGAGCCTCTGTCTGGTGTCCGCACTTCGTACATCCATATTCATAAATCGGCATTCCTAATGACCTCCACAATTTCTCGAAATTTCTACACCATTCAACACGCGGCGCAAGCGCCTGCGCTACGCGTGACCTAAACCGGATTAAAAAACAAATGTCCAACACCGTTACTCTTTGGAGCAACACACCAATTTCTGACTAAGAAAACACCATATCACACACCCTGTGATCCTGATATTTATCAAGAACATAATCCAGGTTCGGCAGGGAAAGATCTTCTAAGATGTCATATGTTTTTGCATGGACTACCGTTTCTTCCCTATCTTTTTCCTTTCCTTGAACCTCAAATCTCTGGAAGAAATTGCAAAATCTTACAATATGAACCAGTTCATGTGTAAAAACATATACAAGAAGGGGTAAAAGGTTGATTTCTTTATCCCTTCGCAAGGCTTTCAATATCATGTGATCCTGAAGGCAGATAAAGTAATAATCGCGATCCTTTGTTTTCGGCTCAAACCCGCTAATTATCCTTGAGCACTTGTTAACCATTGCAAAGGCATGTTTGCTTATCTCACTACCGGTTAAAGAGGGCAGCGTCTTCACTTCATAACGGTGTCTCTTCCACTGGCCAAGTGAGAACTTAAAAAAATTCCCCGTTGCGTCCTCGGCAATATCAAGGGCCTCGCTCACCGTCATGAGATCATTATTCTCGAAAGACAACAAGGTCATTTATAAAGGGCTCATCCTCTTAAATTACATTAAGAGAAAAATAAGGCCGGTTGGGCTAATGTCAATACCGGCACAGGCTTTTTGGTGGTGGCGGTGACTGGATTTGAACCAGTGACCCTGCGGATATGAGCCGCATGCTCTGACCAACTGAGCTACACCGCCCTTTTTCTTAATCACAACCTTATATTTATTAATAAAAAACGGTTTTTTGTCAATCAAAAATGAAAATTATTTCGATGTTGAACCAAATCTTCCCCCTCACCCCGATATTCCCCTTTTCAGGCCCTTTCACCTCCGCTCGGCCGGGGCCTTCGACAGGATAGGGAAATGTGGCTTTTTTTGATACCCATACCTCTATCTATATGGATTCTATCTTTTACATGCCAGATTACCAAAATATCAAGTAAACGATAATTTAGACCGCCAAATCGGTGGAAGCACTATTGATAAAAAAGCTATAAGGGTCTATCTTATTTCTATAGATGATGGGAAAGAACTCCTGATTGTTGATCCAAGGTTTCAAAACCATCAAAAAAATTCTATTTTTCATTCACAATCTAAAGGCATAACGGTATGGAAGCAGGATTGGCTCGCTCCATACTCCGGACCAAGGCAACCGTGTTGCCGGATAAAAAGTAGGGCCGGCCACCGCGCCGACCCGGACGGCCTCCCATAAACAAACTTGAAAGGAAAGATAACCTTGGAAATCAAAAGAGAAATACCGCTTACCGGGATCGTTACGGCCAGAAAATGTCCTTCCTGCGGCCATCATGAGGTGGGCTTCACCACAAAAGACGGTGCATTTCATACCTTGAGCCCGGATACCCGGATACAGATCCTGGAAGACCACGCTGCACCGGAACCCGAAGCAGTTGAACTCGCTCCGGCCCTGCAAGAAGCCCCTCAAGCGAGCATACAGCAACCTGAATACAGTCCCTGGGTCCCTTACCCCGTTAAGGAGGACCGGTCCCTGAGGTTGAAATATGGCGTGATGGTAAGGCAAGGACTAAGTCCGGAACAAATGAGTGGAAAAATGTTTGAGGCAGCTTATGTGGAAAAGTTGCATGGACTTATCGAGA
>JAIOSR010000426.1 GCA_021107495.1 Desulfobacterales bacterium
ACTCTTTCCGAGAAGTCCTGATATGTGACAATTGCACCCCGGATGTTTCCGGCATCTTCTCTGACGGGTGCAGTATTGAGTTAAAGAGGGGGTCCCTCTTTGGCTAAATGCGGAACAAAAGCTTCTGCCTCATAGCCCCCTTCCACAATGGGCGATTCGCGCCGGTTCATCTTTTTGGTCGCCTTTTTGAGCTTTTAAGTGTCATCATCAATGATAACATGGGCCAAAGGGGGTCTTTTTCTGGAATAAAAGCGGGCCCAATGCCGATCGGTTCCGATCATTTCTTCGCTTCGGATTCCGGTCAGTTTTTCACATGCCCTGTTCCAGTATATAACCTTGTGGTTTTTGTTGACCACAAACATGGGTGTTGGAGAGCCATAGATAATCCCTTCGGCGGTCCTCTTTTGCAGACGCGTTTCCTCCTTAGAGACTTTTAACTTCCGGCTTCTTTCTTTAACCTCCTTCTCCAACCGTTTTTCAGCCTCCTCTTCAGCCTTCAACTTATCATCTTCTAAGCGGAAAAAATCCCAAAACATTCCGGTTACTGCGTGGTCAATCATTTGCAAATGGGCAGGCTTTGCACTTTGAATCGCCTTGCTCACTTCTTTACTGCCCGTGAGTTCAATGATAAGGTCCAGATTCGGAAGGTGGAAAAGGTCGTGATAGTCTTTCGTGGTGTAGATCCCGGATGATTGGGCTCGTTTCAGGGCCGGTGCGTCAGGGTTTACATCGGCAATTCCCACAATATTCATTCTAAGCTGTCGGAAATGATCCATGGATATCATGTCCATGATGGCCAGGCAGCCAGACCCGCCTCCGACAATCGCCACATTAAGTATACTTTCCGTTTTACGAGTCACGTTTTGCGACCTCTGCTTCCATTTATTGAATTCGGAATTATTCAAGGGCCTTTTTTACCAGCCTCAGAAGCTTTTCCGGGTCAACCGGTTTCTCAATGAAGCCTTGAGGCCTCATTACCCCGTCGTTCTCACCTGCCGTCGAACTTCTTTGAAAAAAGGACTCGAGGTCGATGCCTGTCTCACCCGATACGCCGGTGACCATAATAACCGGGATCTCTTGCAGATCGGCATCCTTTTTCAGATCAGAGAGCAGGGATATTCCACTTTTTTGGGGCATCATCAGATCCAGAAGTATGAGGTCCGGGAGTTCCTCTTTTGCCTTTTCAATCCCTTCCTGGCCATTGCGGGCATCTACTGTGCCGTAGCCTTGATCCTTAAGCATTGTAGACAGGAACAGGACCACGTCCGGATCATCGTCAATAATTAGTATTTTTTTGGGCATTTTTAAATCTCCACAACCTCTTATCCATGAATGAAGAGATCGTTCCGAGGTTACCAATAAAAAATCCGCATACACATTTTAAACATAATTCGGCGGAAAAGATCAAGTCAAAGCCGTACACCTGTTTATTATGTGAAAAAAATCACGCAAACAGTCAGAGTGGTTCGATATTGGGTTGACATTAGAAAAAAAAAGCCTAATTGTATTAATGACCTGTAATAACGGATGCTGTTTTTCGCCCCCTTATACACCCTGGAGGGCGACTTTTGTGATACAGGAGTTGCAATGCTCTTGGGTTTTTAATAGGGCTAAAAAAAATGTTACAAAAATTGAAGAAGAAGGGAGATCTTGAAATGAAGGTAGCGGTTAGTGCGAGTGGAGCCGATTTGGATGCACCGATTGATCCACGGTTTGGCAGGTGTGCCTATTTCGTATTTGTTGACACAGAGGACATGAATTTTACTGCTTTTAATAATGAAAATATCGCTTTAGGCGGGGGGGCGGGGATTCAATCGGCCCAGTTTGTGGCCTCAAAAGGGGCCAATGTCGTTTTAACCGGAAATTGTGGCCCGAATGCGGTTAGGACACTCTCGGCAGCAGGCGTGGAAGTGGTAGTGGGCCAGACAGGGTCTGTGAGGCAGGCTATAGATGATTATAAAGGCGGAAATTTAAAAGGCACAATCGAGGCTAATGTGGCAGACCACTACGGTATGGGTGGAGGCGCAGGTGCCTCACCGGGTACACCCGGCATGGGCAGTGGCATGGGCACGGGTCGCGGTATGGGTCGTGGCATGGGCATGGGTCGCGGTATGGGCCGTGGCATGGGTATGGGCCGTGGAATGGGAGGAGGCATGGCAGCCCCCGGACCTGCTTCTTCAAACCAAGGATTGGCCACTCCTTTATCTAAAGAGCAGGAGTTAAAGTCATTGAAGGATCAAGCGGATGCATTGCTAAAACAGATTGAGGCCGTTGAATCCCGCATTAATAATTCGAAATAAATACAGGAGGTTAAGGATTAATGGCAATGGGAAATCAAACAGATAAGCATCAACAGCAGGATGTGGAGATCAACAAAACGCTGGGGCACATAAAAAACAAAATCTTAGTCATGAGCGGAAAAGGGGGTGTTGGTAAAAGCAGCGTAGCAGCATATCTCTCTGTTGCCTTAGCGAAAAGGGGTTTTAAGGTCGGCCTCATGGATGTAGATCTACATGGCCCCAGTATCCCCAGACTGTTAGGCCTCAAGGGGAGTATTCAACCCGGTGCAGAGCATGGAAAGGCGCTGCCCGTAGACTATTTGCCAAATATGCAGGTAATATCCATCGAACCCCTCATGGGGGAAGATAACAAGGATATGGCAACGATCTGGAGAGGGCCTCTAAAGATTGGGGTAATCAGACAGTTTATATCCGATATCGAATGGAAGGATCTTGATTATCTAATCATTGACGCACCACCTGGTACTGGAGACGAACCACTGACCGTTGCCCAGACAATCCCGGACGCCAGGGCATTGATTGTGACCACACCGCAAGAGATTTCATTGGCGGACGTACGGAAGTCCATCAATTTCTGCCGCCAGGTTAATATGGAGATTTTGGGCTTGGTAGAAAACATGAGTGGTCTTACCTGCCCCCATTGCGGAAAAATGATCGAGCTTTTCAAGACCAAGGGAGGGATGCTCACAGCGAAAAATGAGGGTTTAAGGCTTCTGGGCACCCTGCCCTTTGAACCCCAGGTAGTTCAGAACGGCGACATTGGCAATATGGACCTACTTGATAAAGACGAGTTCTCGATTAGTCGAGAATTCAACAAAATAGTGGATGAAATTGTTAGTTTGCCGCCCCTCAAGCAAGACTTCATCGACACAACACAACAGGAGAAGGAGTTTCCAGTCAGGCAAAAAGGTTCAGATCATGTTAAAACAGTTGTTATACCGGTATCCGCAGGAAAACTTTCATCGCATTTCGGGCACTGCGAGGAATTCGCCTTTGTTGAAACAGAAAATGGAAAAATAACCGGAACTGAAATGCGTACTCCGCCGGCCCATGAACCAGGGGTCCTTCCCCGATGGCTCTATGAGCAGGGCGCTGATGTTTTGATAGTAGGGGGTATGGGAGAACAGGCACAGCAGCTTCTCAGGGAAAATGAGATCGAAGTGATTATTGGTGCTCCAATGGACCCCCCGGAGTCTTTGGTAAATCAATATTTCGAAGGCACCTTGATAACCGGTGACAATGCTTGTAATCATTAAGGAGGACGATACTCATGCCACAGAGAGAACAAGGAGCAGGAGTAGGCGGAAGAGGCCAGGAATCAACCGGCAGGGGAAGGGGCGAGGGCGGAGGCCGTGGCCTGGGTCCCGGGGGTGATTGTGTGTGCCCGAGTTGTGGAGAGAAGACACCCCATGAGAGGGGTACGCCATGTTTTGAGATCAAATGCCCTAAATGCGGCACTCCCATGACAAGGGGGCAGGGTTTATAACCGTTGCAAGAAGAAGGAGGGCATGACAGGTCTTCTTCTTTTGTTCAGTGCATGTTGCCGGCAGCAACATAATGTGAGATGGAGGAACATTCCGTATGAGCAGTGAACTTGATGATTTTGTTCAGGATTTGCAGAACAGGATCTATGATGAAACTAAAGAGGCTTATGGAGACGTAGCCTTTGAGCGGTGGCTTAATCCGCTTTATATGGGTTCAATAGATAACCCTGACGGATACGGTCGCGTCACCGGTTCATGCGGTGATACAATGCAGATTTTCCTGAAGTTTGAAAATGACAGGATCAAAGAGGCATCATTTCAAACAGACGGGTGCGGTTCAAGTGCGGTGTGCGGTTCATTTGCCGCAGAGATGGCAATTGGAAAAAACCCGGACGAAATAGTGGAGATCACGGGAAAGGCAATCCTTGAAAAATTAGGTGGTCTGCCAAAGGAGGACGAGCACTGCGCATTTCTTTCCGCAGAAAGCCTTCAAGAGGCATTGCACGAATATATGATTAAGCAAACGTAACTGCAGGTTCACCGTTCAG
>JAIOSR010000489.1 GCA_021107495.1 Desulfobacterales bacterium
CTACGTTCATATTATCGTAATTATTAAGTCTTTCACTCGACCCCTTGACCCCTGGAATCCTTGAATCCTGATCATCGATCAACTAATTGGGAGATGATCCTTCAAGAAGGATTACATACATGTAACTAAAAGTGGATTCCAGTATGGGTAAGGGTTTAAAATAAGACATTTTTCTATACATTCAATGTGACAGACGAAATTAAATAAAAGGGGGCCTGCGACACACCTGTACATGGCCGGATCGGGGATCAAATGTGATTCTCATTATGTCCCCCTGTCTGGGAATATATGCAGGCATCCACCAAACCTCCTTACCCACCGCCGGTCTTCATTCGGCATGCAGCACCACGGAAAAACAGTTGAATAGCGCCCAGACCTTATCACCGTCCTTGAGTCCGAGGTGTCGGCTGCCTTCCGTACTTACAATTGAACAAAGCTCGGTCCCGTCCGAAATGCGTACCACATACTCTGAGTTGACCTTGCCCTTATTAATCCGTACGATAACGCCGTTAAATCTGTTCTCGGCGCTACATTCGGGTTCTTCAGCCATTTTCTGTAAAATGACCCAAGGGGCTTTGACTTCAGCCGTTATCAGCTCTCCCTCTTTCAAACCGAGCTGCTCCAAACTGTCGTTAGTAATCATCGTGGTTACCTTGTAACCGCCGATCGTAGCTAATTCCACCCAAGCCTGGATGTCTCCCTGCTTGATCACTTGGATTTTACCGAAAAAGGAGTTGCGGGCGCTTGTTTTACGTGAGGATTCCCTGTCCATGAACAATTTCGTTACCCGCCGAATTTCGTCCTCGGAAAAAGAGACAAAGGCCGTGGTCAGATTGGGTGTTGAATGACCTAAAAGCATTTGAACGGCAGGCAACGGCATGTTGCTTTTCATCAACTCAACGGCCCGCGCCTTGCGGATCATCTCCGGGCCTCCCAAGTGCTTGGAAAATCCGCACGCCATAGCGCGTTCGTAGAATTTCCGCCTTACAAAGCCGGGATCGACGTCGAGCAAATGCCCTAAAGAGTCTCTGAAAGCCGGATCTGCGAGTGTTGATTCGATTTCACGAGATAGGGCTTCCGAAATTTGAACTTGCCTGGGGTTTGGCTCAATGCCTGAGTCCGCATTGCGAAAAAGAACCGATTGTTGATCATGATTGATATCATAAAACGGATCAAGGGCCAAAACTTCATTTAACTTGGCTCCAGTGTAGCGAATTAGCAAAAAAATGAGTAAAATTCGCCTGCGAGACAAGCGAACGTCCCTGCGTGCTGATCCCTCAACCCATTCACGAAATGATTTCTCCAACCGATTGATTTGAACCGTATCCAGGCATTGGGCCTCATCCGGCGCGGACACAATGCGCCCGTGATTCATACCCTTCGGCATTGACAGCGGCTGATGGGACCACCCTTTAAATTTCGAATCTTTTTTTATGGAATCCATATGACCTTTCTATGCGACAGTCTCCCGGCCCCTTCGGGAAAGCTTCTTCTCGGACGTGTCCAATACATCTGTTCGTTCTATTAAGCAATATGGTAAAAATCTCTTTGACATCAGATCGGCGTCCTGCTATAGACACGTTAATTATCTTTTTCGTGTCTATTTGTCAAACCGTAATTTCGTAAGGAGTCCGTGATGCTGTTTCAAACCGCCGGCATCGAAGTCGTACCCTGGATTCCGCCACTGGTGGCTTTTGCGATTTCGTTTTTCACGTCTATGGGGGGCATATCGGGAGCTTTCCTTCTATTGCCTTTCCAGATGTCGTTTTTAGGGTACACGAATCCATCGGTCAGTGCCACTAATCAGCTATTCAACATTGTAGCCATCCCCAGCGGTGTGTATCGCTATTGTAAGGAAGGCCGAATGGTTTGGCCCCTGACGTGGGTTGTTGTGGCAGGCACCCTGCCGGGAGTGTTCATCGGCGCTATCCTGCGTGTGGAATATCTCCCCGATCCCAAGTCTTTTAAAATCTTTGCCGCCGGGGTACTCCTGTATATAGGTGTAAAGATGCTCCGCGACCTTTTGAGAAAAAATGCGGGCGTCACAGACAAGAATAACATTGAAAAACGCTTTCAGGAAATGGTGCGTAATTATCCCACAAAGGCAGCCAAATCGAAAAAGGCTGAAAACGATCCCCTGCCGGCCGTCAAGGTCACCCATTTCAACCTGAAACGGCTTGGGTATACGTTTTACGGAGAACAGTTCGATGTCTCTTTTTGGGGAATTTTCGCACTCAGATTAATAGTCGGCATCGTGGGCGGCATTTACGGCATCGGCGGAGGATCGATCATCGCTCCCTTTTTCGTCACTTTCTTCAAGTTGCCGGTTTATACCGTGGCCGGAGCGGCTCTGATGGGAACCTTTGTCACTTCGTTGGCCGGTGTCGCCTTCTACCAGGCCATCGCGCCGTTCTATCCGAACATGTCGGTGGCTCCGGACTGGCTTCTGGGGGTTTTGTTCGGACTGGGGGGAATGGCGGGAATGTATCTCGGAGCGCGTTGTCAGAAATTTGTCCCGGCCAAGGCCATTAAGTGGATGCTGGCCGGCATCATCGTCTTTACCGCCATAAAGTATGTGGCCGCCTCTTGAAGAGCCTTCAGATATCTTCTTCTCAATTCACTCGGACTCGACAAATCCCTTGTACCCCAGGTGAACGGTGAGCCGTGAAGGACGTTCTCTAAAAAAATATTCGCCATCAGACGTGCGTGGCGGCCGTTGCCATTAGGAAAGGGATGAATCCACACCAGCCGATGATGAAAACGCACCGCCATTTCCTCCGGAGATTCATTTTGAGTTTGTATCCATATCGGGACATCATCGCACATATTTTGGAGACACATCGGCACCTGATGCCATGACACACCAATGTTCTTATCAGACCGACGAAATTTCCCTGCCCATTTCCAGACATTATCAAACATTCTTTTATGCAGCTGCTTGATGAACTGCTCATTGAAAATATTTTTTGGTTTTGTCTTCTCTATCCAAGCGAACGCCTCAACTATGTTGTCTTGTTCCCATCGATTCAGTTCACCCTGCGTCGTTATGTGGGTGAGCAGCAAACCTTCCGTCTCATCCGGATCAATAGGGGTAGCTCCCTCGGGATATTTGACGTCAATCATGCTTGTTCCACAAAGTTGAAGGCAGCGTACGTATTAGTTCATCAACCAAGTTCGATAATGCTTGATCGTTCTCGGTCCTGCTGAGAGCCTGGTTCTCCAAGCTCATGGTTTGGGAAGCATGGGCGAGACGCTGGATAGCGACTTGTTTCGCCTGACGGGCTACAGTCTCTTCCAGACTTGTACGCGGCACGAATCCATAGACAAATACGCAATCGAGACACTCTGCGATTCTGCGCATGGTCTTGATAGTGACCGAGCCCGCCAACTCTTCTTTCTCGATACGCGCCACAGCTTGCTGAGCGACATCGAGTCGATAGGCCAATTGCCTGGCCGTCATCCCCAGCGCGTCACGTATAGCCCGAATCCAACCTTTCGGAGGTACTGAAACGTTAAGCAGGGGGCTAAAACGTTTTAGTGAAGCATCAAGTTGTTCTCTAATCAATTTTTTCTTATTCATAATCTCACTTCTTTAAATTCAAGGGGCTATATATTCTGTCCAACCACAGGCAATACAACATATATATTGTGTCGATGTCAATAAAAAACAATATATATATTGTATAATAATCCATATTTTACAATATTTATGTTGTATTTTACGTGTTTATGTCTAGCATTGAACATATAGCAGGCGGCAAATTTGCCGGTATGGACAGTTGAACAAATTCCGCCATAATTCTATAAAATCAAGCCATTACCAGTTTAAAAACCTCATATTGAAATTGAAAAATACGGAAACTGCTTTTCTTGCCACGGCGTATTCTGTTGACGAAGACGGATGACTTCTCACAACCACCCCTTAATCCGGGCTAAAAGGAGTAACGGTGTCTTTTCAGCACATCCAGTTTAGCCCGGTGTTTGGGCTTGAATTAGATGGTTTTAATAAATAATTCGTAAAATCTCTCGTAATAGAATAAGACTAGCCAAATTTCCTGCTTGAATAAATTAGACCGATATAGCCAATTGCAATCACAGGGATGAATATTGAAATAATATCTTGTGGTTCTAAGAATGAGCCGGATTTTAATTTTATTATGATAACAATGCAGATTACTAGAACTATACTACTTATCCCACTAATAACAAAGCATGATTTGTGAGATTTATTTTTTCTATACTCCTCAAGAACGCCTTTTAATTTAGGCACAGGAAATGATATCAAGTGAGGAATCCCAAGGAAAATTATGGCTATTAACATTTCAATCGTTATTCTTATGAAGTAGTTCATTCGCCGATCACGGAAAATATTTCAAAACCAATCAAGATCAGGATTCTTAACGGATAAGCTAATCGGTTGCCCTGGCAACCCGCTGAAGCGATAGGTTGGGTGCCGGTTCATGCTCCAAGTGTAGCCACCCAGTCACCAACCAAATGGGTGATGGCAATTACAATAATGGCTATCAGAACATGTTCGCCTACGATCTTCCACGCTCGTTCACCCTTTGCTTTTGCCATTAAGTAGCTCAGAACCGAAAGGATAGCTAATCCCCACACAAGGGAAACGATGATGGCCGTCAAAAGAGGCAAAAGTAAAACAGGCACCACGAACGTTAAGGAGAAGACAAACTTTGTCATGAACGTTGCGATAGTGGCACCCCAGATTTGCCTTGTCGTATGAACGTTTTTTGATTCCTCTGAGACATGAATGCCAAGAGCATCCGAGAAGGCGTCGGCGATGGCGATAGTAAAAATACCTCCGAGAACGACCATTTTTGACCCTGTTCCAGAGTGTAGGCCCACCATCAGCCCAAGGGTGGTAATGACGGCCGATGTGAGTCCGAACGAAATCCCAGTGCGTAATGAATCTTTCATATGTGTGTCCTCATCTTAGCACCCAACGAATTAATCAGCCGGAGCGTAAGCGATCGGCTGGATTGACTTGTTCTCCGCCATGAGCTATTTGAATCCATCATGATTTTTGAAGCGATGCCATTATGAAGAATCAACGATTTTTTTCTCAAGCTCAACGATTATTGTATTTTGGTATTGCCCTGGTATCACGGTGTAAATCCCGGAATATGTTTCGTATCCTTTTGCGATTATGGTCAGAGCGTATGTACCGCCCGGCAGTCCAAAAAAGAAAAAAGTCCCTTTGGACGAGAAATCCGTTGCCGATAAGTAATGCTCTGAATCGTTGTCCTCTTCTTGCAGAGGAATCAGGGTGCGATAGACCTCTCCTCCGCTTAATGTTATGGATTGTATCTCAATTTCAGTATCCGGTTGTGGAGATTCACCGAGTTGAATATCGCGTTGTCCATGTTTGACAACATATCCGCGAAGAAAACCTACAGGCTTAAAGATAAATGTGGCACTGGGAACCGCGCCCGCTTCAATGCGGATGGATCTGCTGAAAGGCTCTGGTGTGAATGCAGGGGCGACCAAACTCACCTCATAATCCCCTGATGGAAATGGGCCGTATTCTCGTCCTGTATCGTCAGGGCTGATATAGAGCCAAGTCTCAGTCCCTTTTTTATCGGCAGGACGAATATATAGCGCGGGCATGGGCCTGGGCAGCTCTTTTGGAAAATCAAACGTAAAATCGATTCGCAGTCGGTTGCCCGATATTTTATCCGTCGCCTTTGCTTTTTGATATCTGTCGGCAAGTATGGCGTTAAATTGAGACAGGACCTGTTGGCTTGAGAGGATACTGACATGGTCTTCATTATAGCCATAAATCATTTTAGCATCCCTTTGCGCGCGCTGATCAAGCTGACTCGCCAAGGTCACCACCTTGTCGTTATTGGGCCGCAGTAAATTTCGATTGCCCTTGTGTCCAAAGAACAGGTAATAATCCACTGTGAGAGGCATCTTTTTTTCATATATCGATTTGATAAATTCGCTTCCCGGTTGCATATCTCTCCAAGCCGGAACGACTGCAGGAGAGTATTTCACACCCGTTTCCGCAAGCGCCTCCCCGCCCCATGGCGTTGAAATTGAGATAAAGCATGTGATCGAGGCGAATAACTGGCCATAATTTATCATGAACGACCGAACAACAAGTCCGCCCATGCTGTGGGCCGTGATGCACAGTTGATTGAATTTATATTTGGCCTGCAAGTTTTGCATTTTCCATAACAG
>JAIOSR010000261.1 GCA_021107495.1 Desulfobacterales bacterium
CCATGGAAGCCGTGAACGCCGATGGTGCCGTCATCCACATGCTCCTGGGCAAATTGAAAAAGGGCGACATCCCCGCTGACGTGCGCGACGCCGCTATCCGCAAGATGGTTGAGCTGTATTTCGAGCCCAACACCGCGATGATTACCGGATACGGGTTCGACATGCTGTACGCCGGCCCGCGTGAGGCCGTGCTGCACGCCGTATTCCGCCAGAACATGGGCTGCACCCACCTGATCGTGGGCCGCGACCATGCCGGTGTCGGTGATTACTATGGCGGCTTCGACGCCCAGACCATCTTTGACGACATCACCAAAGACGATCTGCTCATCGATATTTTCCGCGGCGATCATACTGCCTACTCCAAAAAGCTGGGCAAGGTGATCATGATGGGTAGCGTTACCGATCACACCAAGGACGACTGGGTCTTCCTGTCAGGCACCAAGGTTCGCGAAATGCTGGCCGCTGGTGAGGATCTGCCCCCCGAGTTTGCGCGTCCGGAAGTGGCCAAGATTCTGATGGGCTACTATCAGGCGGAAGCTGCCAAGTAGTTCTGATTCATACGGAGCAGCTATAATTAGTTTTCAATAAAAAGCGCTCACCGGGAAATCCCGGTGAGCGCTTTTTTTAATCGGTTATCTCTTTTACGATCCCCATTGTTCGTTTGCCCGAGCCCTGGCGCGATTTTCTGACGATGGAAACTTGCGCCCCCTATTTGAGGTCATTACGTTTTTGGCCTTCCATTCTTTCTTAGACCCCCGTTTTTTACCCGATCGGCTTGATTTGCCGGGACGAAGTGTAAAAATGCAGTATTTTCGGAACTGCCAAACCTACAAGCCTTAATGGGACACCGAGGATACAACTTGACTTTACATAAGGTGTTCTTTTATCTTTACTTTTAGGCCAATTTCGTATATTCTGTTAATATTAATTAATCGACTCGTAAAAAATCGTCACCCCGGCCCCGCGTGTGATGCGGGATAAACTGCAGCGGGGGTCCAGGTCAGTCATAAGTTTTTAAAAACACTGGATTCCGGCTTGGCCGTCATCCTGGACCCCGATCCGGGACGGAATGACAAAAAATGGGGGTTTTTGAATTTTTACGAGGTTGTCGTAAATGGAGAGCAAATGAATACGGACTCGAAACAGAAAATGCTCGACTACATCGATGCATTGGAAAAGACCAACAAAAACATGCTTATTGCCCTGCAAAAGCTTTTAGGCTACAGCTTCTCAATAGAAAAGGACGCCGGAAAATCGGTCATTCATATCAAAAGCGAAAAAGTCCCCACTCATGTGCCTGCTTTTGGCAAACCATTGCAAGAGCCCAATGTCATCATGCGTCTGGTGGAATTGATCACGGATATGCCCATGGACAAGCAGCAGGCCCTGTTGAGCGATCTGGAGCAAGACACGGCCAAAAACGCAAGGAAGCACAACAGAAAACCGTTTATTATGGTTGTGGATTACGTGATGCAGGACCGTATGTACAAAGATTTTATCCAGGATATCAGTGCCGGCGGTCTTTTTATTGAAACGAACAAACCCTTTTCCCTTGGACAGGATGTTACACTCACCTTTCCGCTCCCCGATCACCAGGAACACATCAAGATTACCGGCGAAGTTGTGAGGACTACTCCGCAGGGAATTGGCGTGAAATTCAAGATGGCCGACGAGGATCAGGAGGCCATGGTGAAGACCCTGCTTGATACTATTTAGCCCTATTAAAAAACCTTCAGACAGGATTACAGGATTAACGAGATTTTTTCCTGTAAATCCTCAAATAAATCATGAGTTGCAATAATATCCATTCCTCACGAGAACCCTGTTAATAACTGATTAAATTGTTACGGTTTTTATTTCGTAAAAAACACAATAGCAGATTTTCTCAAAAATGTGAGTTCTCAAAAGTTGGGCGGTTCATATGATGCTGAAATTTGCTGGTTTCTCCCAAAAATTGAGCGTTTAGTAAAAAACAGGATATGTGCCCTGATTTACAAGATAAAATTAATCCGGTCCATCCTGTTAATCCTGTCAAAAAATTATAGCTGAACTTGTGCAAATGGGTAAGTTAAGATGAAAAGGCTTAAGGTTTTCTTTAATCTGCTTTTATTGATTTTGTGCCTGCTGGTTCCCGGTCAGTCACGGGGGGTGGAAGACACATTTCAAAAAGGCCTTCGTTTTCTGACCACCCAGCGCTATGATCTGGCCATAAAGGCGTTTTCCGAGGCCATTGAAGTGAACCCGCAAAATGCCGTAGCTTACTGCAATCGCGGTGTGGCCCGGTTCTTCACGGGAGAACATGCCCAGGCAACCGCCGATTTCACTAAGGCATTAGAAATAAATCCCCGCTATACCGAGGCCTACTGCAACAGGGGAGGCCTTTATGCCAAGAAAGGCGACCACAAAAAGGCCCTAGCCGACTATACCAAGGCCCTTGAGATACACCCGCGCTACCCGGTGGCATATTGCGGAAGGGGGATAGCCTGGGCCAACAGGGGGGAGTATGACAAGGCCATCGCCGATTTCACTAAGGCGCTGAAAATAAATCCGGGCTACGCCGATGCCTACTGCAATCGAGGAGCTTCCAGGTTCTTTAAAAAGGATTATGACCAGGCAATCGCCGACTGCACAAAGGCC
>JAIOSR010000236.1 GCA_021107495.1 Desulfobacterales bacterium
ATCTTGAGAAATTCAGCGGTACGGGTTTTAGCAGGTAACTCTAATCAGGTATTCAGCACCCGCCGTTCTCATCCCTGAGTTTTTGCCTGGACGCAAATGCGGGATTTTAGATGACTTAGAGACCAAGTGCATCAAATCCACGCATTTGCGATACCATGCATTAGATTATCCGTTTGCAGCCAATGGCATCACTGTTGCCGGGTCAGGCCGCAGGGCCAGGTCCAGTGCCTCGTCAATCCGATCTACAAGCGCGAATTGCATGGATTCACTTACCTCAGCGGGTAATTCATCCAGGTCCTTTTCGTTTCGCTTGGGCAGAATCACGGTATTCAGCCCCGCGCGATGGGCAGCCAGAATCTTCATCTTGATGCCTCCCACAGGAAGAACACGACCTCGAAGGGTCACCTCTCCGGTCATTCCCACATCTCCTTTGACGGGTTGATCACTGAGCAGACTCGCCACGGCGGTTACCATGGCCAGCCCCGCAGAAGGTCCGTCCTTGGGGATGGCGCCCGCGGGTACGTGAATGTGGACATCGGTGGTCTCGAACAGTTCCGAGTGCACGCCCAGATGTCCGGACTTGGAACGAACATAGCTGTGCGCGATCTGTGCGCTCTCCCGCATAACATCACCAAGCTGCCCGGTGAGGGTGAGCGTTCCCTTGCCCTTCATGCCGGTGGCTTCTATGAAGAGGATATCGCCGCCTACGGCCGTAACCGCCAGACCTGTAGAGATGCCGGGAATTTCGATATTCTCCGACAACTCGCATTCAAACTGCTCCTTCTTCAGGTATTCGCGCACCAATTCGGGTGTGACTATAAGACTGGTAGCTTCTGCCGCAACTATTTTAACGACGCCCTTCCGGCACACGGCTCCGATCTGACGCTCTAATGTCCGCACGCCCGCCTCGCGGGTGTAGTCCCGAATAATTTTACGAAGGGCCTCCTCCGTGAAGCTCATTTCTTCTTCCCTCAGGCCATTGGCTTTCAACTGCCTGGGCACCAGATGCCGCTGAGCGATGCGTGTCTTCTCGTACTCCGTGTAACCGTCCAGATGGATGATCTCCATTCGATCGCGCAACGGAGGCGGAATCGTCTCAAGCTGGTTGGCCGTAGTAATGAAAATTACGTCGCTGAGATCAAAATCCACGTCCAAATAATGATCCCTGAAGGCATGATTCTGGGCAGGGTCGAGAACCTCTAACAACGCACTGCTGGGATCACCTCTCCAGTCATTCCCGATCTTGTCTGCTTCGTCGAGCATGAAAACGGGGTTCCTGGTGCCGGCCCTCTTTATGGCCTGAATGATACGACCCGGCATGGCACCGATATAGGTTCGGCGGTGTCCCCTGATCTCCGCCTCATCTCGCATGCCCCCAAGACTCATGCGGGCAAATTTCCTGCCCAGGGCCCGGGCAATACTCTGCCCAAGGCTGGTTTTGCCGACCCCCGGGGGGCCCGCGAAGCACAGGATGGCCCCCATCGCCTCGGATGAGGCCTTTTCCTCGCCGGGTTCGGGCCCCAGCCCGCGCTCCTTTACCAGCTTCCGAACAGCCAAAAACTCCAAAATACGCTCCTTGACCTCTTCCAGATCATAATGGTCTTCATCAAGCACCTTTGCCGCATAATCAATATCCATTTGATCCTCGCTGGCCTCGTTCCAGGGCAGATCCACAATCCAGTCCAGGTAGGTCTTTATCACTGAATATTCAGGTGAGTGTGGAGACATCCCCTTAAACCGCTTCAGTTCGCGGTTGGCCTCTTTCAGGGCCTCTTCGGGCAGGCCTATGTCTTCAATCTTCATGGTGTACTCGTCAAATTCCGAGTTACCTTTCTTCTTATCTTCACCCAACTCTTTTTTAATAGCCTTCATCTGCTGTCGCAAATAAAATTCCCTCTGGGCCTTGTCCATCTCCCCCCGCGCCTCTGACTTTATTTTCTTGCCGAGGCTGAGGATTTCCTTTTCACGGTTGAGGTGAGAAATCAGAAGTCTCATTTTGTCCTTGACATTATCGGCTTCCATTACCTTCTGGCCGTCCAAAATGTTTAGACCCGCATTGCCTGCAATTAGATACACCATATGCTGAACGTCCTGCACCTGTTTAAGCAGGACAATGGCCTCATTGGCTATATCGGGCGACAACTTGATCACTTCATTGGCCGCATCTCTAAGCGTTCGCTGCAGTGCATCAAGTTCTAAATCCTTTTCCACTATTTCAGGCAAAGGCATAATCTCTGCCCGGAGATATGGGTCGGCTTCAATCCAGCGCTCGACGCGGAAACGCTCCAGCCCCTGGACAATCACTTGAAGTGATTTGTCGGAACCACGGTTCACGCTATCCAGCTTGGCAATGGTACCAACCTGGTAGACCTCTTCAGACGTGGGCTCCTCGATGGAAGGGTCTTTCATGGCCACGAGGCCCACTATACCGTCCCCCTTCAGGGCCTCATCAACGAGCTTCACCGACTTTGGGATCCCCACCACCAGAGGCATAATGGAATATGGATAGACCACAGTGTTCCGCAACGGCAGTATGGGTAACTCGCGCAGTTTTTCCGCTGCGCGCTTATTTTCGATATTCATAATTTTCCTCCTAAAATTGAACATTAACAGGATGAATAACCGGTCGCAGTAACAGGCTGGCCAGTATTAGTCAAAGGTATTTATGATCTAGTTTTTTATTGGTTATTTAATAATTAATGCTACTAATTCATATTAAAATTAGGCATATTTCATTAGGTTCTAAGTTAAACAGTTATAGAAAAAGATAAGATCAAATCGAGGATTGTAAAGGCAGGGAAATTCTCACGAGAAGACGGAAGGCCGGTCTTTCACTCAACAGCCCTTTCCATCAATTACGGAGAGACGCTGTCTGTCAGGGAAGAACTTGATCTTTGCAGGTAATGCAAAAAAACCCTCTTAACCTATTTCTGGATGAAGAGGGGGACATCCTCGCTGCTTGCGGCGGAGTTGTCCGTCCCGATCAAAGACGTCTGCGCCCTTAAGGTAGGATAGGAAGTCACGAATAAAAGGCTAAAGGTTTAATTGGATATATTTCCTGCGATATGGCAGGGAAGTGTCCCCAACTCGAAGGAGGGGTATATACAACCGGAGATGGTAACAAAGGAAACCTCTCGTCAAATCTCAGAAAGCACAAATATACCAAGAACATTCATTTTGCCTACGCTCATTTTCTTTTCTTAAAAAATTCCATGATACCATTTGGCATAAAGATCATAACGCCGATAAATAAACAACCATATATAATTCGGGCAAGTTCGGCTTTTACAAAAGTTGAAAGACC
>JAIOSR010000188.1 GCA_021107495.1 Desulfobacterales bacterium
CGGATTGTGTAATGCCCAAAGCTGATGATTTGGTTATAAAAAAAGTAACCCTGCTCATTGAACCCGTCCTGGAAGAAATGGGTGTTGAGCTTGTGGATATTGAATATCTATCAGAGCATGGCAGGTGGGTCCTTAGGATTTATGTGGATCAGGAGGGCGGCATTACCCTGGACGGCTGTGCGAGGGTGAGTAGGGAAATCGGTGACTTGATTGATGTGAAAGACATTTTACAGCATGAATATGTCCTTGAGGTCTCGTCTCCAGGGCTTAACAGGCCGCTTAAAAAGGAGAAGGATTTCTTAAGGTCGGTTGGAAATAAGATCAGGGTCAGGATGGTTGCCCCGGTTCAGGGTCGCCGGAATTTTACAGGTTACTTGCGGGATTACAGGGAAGGGATGTTGCATCTCGACGTAAAAAATGATTCGGTGCCCTTGCCACGGGCTGACGTGGAAAAGGCCAATCTTGTGTATGAATTTAAGAATTGAAAAATTTGTAACACTCTAGGCTTTCGCAGGGATGAGGCATTTTTTAAGGCGATATCTAAACCCTTGCGATGGGTTTTTAGTCTTCCCGGATTTTTCAAAGTGCAAAAATGTTACAAAAATTTACTTTTTGGTGGGGTGAACTGACATGGTTTCGGATTTGACAAGGATGATTGACCAGGTAAGCCGAGAAAAAGGTGTTGACCGGGATGTGCTGATAAAAGCGCTTGAAGAAGCGGTCAAGACGGCGGCCCGGAAAAAGTATGGGCAGGAATATGACATGGAAGCCAATTATAATGACGAATTAGGTGAGATTGAAGTCTTCGAATTCAAAGAGGTGGTTGAAAACGTAACCAGCGAAGAACTCCAGATATCGCTTGAGGATGCCCATAAGATTGATGCCGAATCCGAACTGGGGGACGAACTCGGAATCAAGATGGAAACTGGGAAATTCGGAAGAATCGCTGCACAGTCGGCCAAACAGGTAATAATGCATCGCCTGAAAGATGCTGAAAGGGACATCGTTTACGATGACTTCAAAGATCGACGGGGAGAGATTATCAACGGGATCGTGAACAGGTTTGACCGGGGGTCCATCATTGCCAATCTTGGCCGGACAGAGGCGGAATTGCCGCCGAAAGAACAGGTGCCAAGGGAAGCCTATAAACAGGGAGATCGTATCAGGGCCTATATCCTGAACGTTAGGCAGTTCAGCCGCGGACCTCAGATTGTTCTTTCCAGGACCCATCCCAATTTTGTTTCAGGCCTTTTTGAGAACGAGGTCCCTGAAATTTCCGAGGGTATTGTAGAAGTAATGCAGGTGGCGAGAGAGCCGGGCGGAAGGACCAAGATCGCGGTCGTGTCAAAGGACTCTGACGTGGATCCTGTGGGTGCATGCGTGGGGATGAAAGGGAGCAGGGTCCAGGCCGTGGTTCAGGAACTGCGAGGCGAAAAAATTGACATTGTTACCTGGGATTCTGATCCGGCCAAGTTCATATGTAATGCCCTGTCACCGGCTGAGATAGTAAGGGTGATCGTTGATGAGAACAATCGTTCTATGGAGGTTGTTGTCCCGGATGATCAATTATCTCTTGCTATTGGTAAGCGCGGGCAAAATGTGCGGTTAGCCTCCAGGTTGACCGGCTGGAAGCTGGATGTGACGAGTGAAACCAATTATAACCAGACCCTGAAGGAGGGCTATAAGTCACTGCTCGAATTGCAGGGAGTAGGACCGAAAAGGGCTTCTGATCTCTACGATGAGGGCTTTATGTCCGCTTCGGATGTGGCAAAGTCCACTGTTCAAGACCTGAATTCGGTCGAAGGAATGACGGAAAAGAGGGCAGCAAAGCTTATTGAGGATGCCGTCAGTTACACGAATGGTGAAACCGTTGCTATAAAGGCGGAGGAAGATTCGACGACCGAAGATTCTCAAGACCAGGAAAATGAAAAAGCAGTGAGCGAAGAAGTTTCCGATGTTATAAAGGCGAAGGAAGATTCGACAACCGAAAATCCTCAAGACCAGGACAATGAAGAAACATTGAGCGAAGAAGTTTCCGATGGGGAGGAGTAAGGGGCATACACCCGTAAGAACCTGTATATCGTGCGGGGCAAAACGAGAAAAAAAAGAACTGGTTCGACTTATCTTGGATGCGCGGGGACTCATTGTCCGGGATGATCGTGGAAAAGGGCGTGGCAGGGGGGCCTATGTTTGTAGAAATAACCTCTGTCTTGAGAAGTTAGAGAAGGATAACCGCCTAAAAAGGGCATTCAGAAAAGACGGAACCCTCTCCCTCCATTCGGAATTTTGGGAAGAAATGAGTGGTGGGGGCGGCCATATCAAGAAGAAATCGTAAGTTTCGGGATTTCCGAGATATTATCGAGGGGAGTACATGGCGAAAGTCAGAGTCTATGAATTAGCAAGGGAACTTAATTTAGAGAGCAAGGACTTGGTGGACAAGCTCCTGGCCGGGGGTATGAGTATTAAGAACTATATGAGTACCCTTGACGAAACAGCGGTAATAAAGGCAAGGGAGATTGTCTCCGGTGTGGTGTCTGAGGTGGTTGAAGAAAAGCGAATAAAGTCCACTGTTATTCGACGCCGGAAGAAGAAGGTAAGAATCGAGCCGGAAGTCCCCGCAGAAGAAGTAGAAGCAAAAGCAGAGGAAGATAAGGCCGAGGTCCCGGAGCCGGAATTGCCGGCAGAAGAGGTGCTTCCACCCGAAGAGTCCCCGGAAAAGGTCGTCGCTGCAGAAGAGAAGGAACCTGTTCCTGAAAAGGGTAAAAAAGCAGGGCGTCTAAAAGAAAAAACAAAGAAAGAGGCCCCTGCAGAAAAGGTAGCAAAGCCAAAAAAGGGGAAAAAGAAAAAGGTAGAAAAGTCTGCCAAAATCATTAAGGGGCCCGAAGAGGGTCCTTTGAAAGATATTCTGGCCAGGAAAGCGGAAAAGAAGGCTTCTGAAGCAAAAAAACAAAAGCCATCGGAACCGAAGCTGAGGCCAACTAAGTTTGTAAAGGTCGAAAAAGTGGAAGTTGAGCCTGAAAAGGTGAAACCGAAACCTGGAAAAAAGAAAAAATTTAAGAAGCAGAAAGAAGATCAAAATGCCACGCCTAAAAGCACTCTGCGTCGCAAAAAGAAAGAGATATATGAAAAGGCCGATCTTTACCAGGGGCGAGGCCCTAGGCGCAAGGGAAAGAAGGGAGGAAAGGCTGCCAAAGATGTTTCCAAGAAACTTAAGCATACCGAGATTACGGTTCCCAAGGCCATCAAAAGGAGGATCAAGATACAGGAAAGCGTTACGGTTGCTGATTTGGCCAAGGCAATGGGCATTAAGGCCAGGGATCTCATAAAGAGATTATTGGCCTTTGGAGCCACTTTGAGTATTAACCAGGCCATGGATTTTGAGACTGCGTCTGTTGTGGCGGATGACCTGGGCTATGAACTGGAACTGGATAGTTTTAAGGAGGAGACTCTAATCTCCGAGACAGAGGACAAGCTTGAAGATTTCGAGCCGAGACCGCCGGTCGTGACCATTATGGGACACGTGGATCACGGGAAGACCTCCTTGCTCGATTATATAAGGAAATCAAACATTATCGGTAGAGAATCGGGCGGTATTACACAGCATATAGGGGCCTATTATGTCCAGACCGAAGGAGGAGATATAGTTTTCTTAGACACTCCCGGTCATGAGGCATTTACGGCCATGCGGGCAAGGGGTTCGGCGGTTACGGACCTTATTGTCCTGGTTGTGGCAGCGGACGACGGGGTAATGCCTCAGACAAAAGAGGCGGTTAATCACGGCCGTGCGGCCAATATCCCCATCGTCGTGGCAGTTAACAAGATGGACAAGCCGGGAGCCGATCCTGAAAAGGTTAAAAGGGAATTGGCCGAACTGGACCTTGCCGCTGAAGATTGGGGTGGCGAGACTATTTTCGGACATATTTCTGCCAAGACAGGTGAAGGTGTAGATGATTTGTTGGGCCTCATCTTGCTTCAGTCCGAAGTGCTTGAGCTTAAAGGTAATCCCAATAAGCCTCCAAGAGGGACCGTCATCGAGGCCAGGCTGGATAAGAGCAAAGGCCCTGTGGCTACGGTCCTAATCAAGACTGGAACATTGACTAAAGGGACCCATTTCGTTTGCGGCGAGCATTACGGACGTGTGAGGGCAATGAATGATCACCGGGGAAGGAAAATGAAATCCGCCGGTCCCTCCCTGCCCGTTGAAATATACGGAATATCGGGCGTTCCCATGGCAGGTGATGCATTCATTGCTGTGGATGATGAAAAGACCGCAAAACAGGTGATTGAATATCGCAAGGCCAAGAACAGGAAACAGGAAGTCGTCAAAAAAGGTCTGGTCAGTCTCGATGATCTTTATGAAAGGATAAAGGAAGGCGGTATAAAGGAACTCAATATAGTCCTCAAGGCGGATGTGCAGGGTTCACTGGAAGCACTCTCGGAATCACTGGTCAAGCAAAGCACTGATGACGTCAAGCTGAAAATCATCCATTCGGCCACGGGTGCCATTGCGGAGTCGGATATCATGCTGGCTTCGGCATCAGGGGCTATTATTCTCGGTTTCAACGTGAGGGCAAATCCGCGCGTTTCAGAAATAGCGGCAAGAGAGAGTGTGGACATTAGGTACTACGATGTCATCTATAATGTGATCAATGATATCCGCCTGGCCATGGCCGGTCTCCTGGAACCTATTTATGAAGAGCATGTCATCGGCCGTGTGGATATTAAAGAGATCTTTCACGTTCCCAAAGTGGGTTCCGTTGCCGGCTGCATTGTCACCGATGGTCATGTTGAGAGGAATGCGAATGTGAGACTCCTGCGTGACGAGGTGGTTGTTTTTGATGGCAAGATCGCATCGTTAAGGCGCTTTAAGGAAGACGCAAAAGAGGTCCAGTCCGGATATGAATGTGGTATAGGTCTGGAAAATTTTCAGGATGTAAAACCGGGCGATGTGTTTGAAATCTATGAGGTCGAGGAGGTGGAAGCGGAATTGTAAAAGTGCAGTGGGCAAGGAAGATAGCGTTTTTTGCCATGCGCTGTGCGCCACGGGGTAAGTTATGGTAGTCGGCACACTAAAAATTGAATTTCGTTTGATCGACAATAGATCTCTTAAGGGAAAACGTAAAGTCGTCAGGAGCATGGTGGATAAGGTAAAGTCCAGATTCAACGTGTCTATTGCAGAAGTCGGATCCAATGACAAATGGCAAAAGATCGAATTGGGGATCAGCACGGTTGGAAACGACAGACGTCATGTGGATTCTTCTCTTAATCACGTCTTTGATTTCATTGATTCACTCTATCTTGCACAGATAGTGAATTCCGAGATGGAGATTATTAATTTGTAAACTTAAGGTTAAGCGGTTCAACGTTCACGGTTCACGGTTAAAGAGCCCTAACTGTCTGATATCAAAAGAATGATATCTCAGTAGAGAAGACACGCATGTTTCACTTTTAAACTGCAAGAATTTGAAGTGAACTAAAGTTAAGGAATTCTGTCAATTATATAAAATCAGGGGAGCAAAGCGACTCCATAACTTTATGAACTTTAGATCACTTTAGATACTTTTAACTTGTACATCTGATGGGTTTCAATGGATCATAACCTTTGAACCTTGAACCCTGAACCTTGAACCGCTCACTTTTAGGTATAAACATTTAGCTAAATGAAACAGAAGCTTATGAATTTTTTCCGGAGATTGTCATGTTAGCCGGTAAACGAGCAGTCAGGGTGGGTGACCACATACTTAAAGAAATTGCCCTCCTCCTTCTTAATAAGGTAAGAGATCCCAGGGTTAAGGGTGTAACCGTGACCGGGGTCCGCCTCAGTGATGACCTTAAAATGGCAAAGGTCTTTTACAGTGTCATGGGAGAGAAAAGCCATATTAATGGGGCACAGGCCGGCTTGGACAGTGCCAAAGGGTTTATCAAAAGGGAAATTGGCCGTCGATCGGCCTTGAGATACATGCCTGAAATCATGTTTGTTCATGACCTGACCCTGGAAAGCGGCAGTCATATGGAGAGGGTCTTTGAAGAAATACGCAAGGCCGAAGGAAGAAGCTGAAGATGGCCGTAAACAGGATAGCCGGCGTTTTGAGTGAAGGGCGGTCTTTTCTGCTCATGACCCACAAGGATCCTGATGCGGATGCCATTGGTTCTCTTCTCGCCCTTGGCAAGGCACTGATTGATGCAAAAAAGGAGGTGGTCCTTCTTACTGAGAAACCTGTGCCTGATGTTTTCAGGTTTTTGAGGGGCGCCGACAGGATTGTCCAGGTCTTTGATACCGGAAAGGATTTTGACGCCGTTGTGGTCCTGGATTGCTCTGAGATTGAAAGAATAGGCTGTTTTCCCGGTTGCCTCGAGGGTCGCAGGCCATTGATAAATGTTGATCATCATGAAACCAATTCTTTTTTCGGGGATTTGAATCTGGTCGACCCGCACGGCTCCTCAACCGGTGAACTGGTGTTTAATATCATAAAGGCGGCAGACTTCCGGTTTGGCTATGAAGTGGCGGAAAATATTTTTGCGGCCATTCAGGCGGATACGGGTTCCTTCAAGTATGATAACACCTCTTCCACGTGTCTGGCAGTTGCAGCGGAGATGCTTGAGTACGGGGTAAAGCCCTGGGAGATTTCCCGCAAGATGGTGGCTGAATATTCACTGTCTCGTTTGAGGTTGTTGGAAATGACCCTGGGCTCTGTCGAATTCCATCATCAGGGGAAGATCGGCATAATGACGATTTCTTTAGAGATGTTTAAAAAGGCCGGGGCGGTTGAGACTGATAGTGAAAGGCTAGTTGATTATCCGAGATTTGTTTCAGGTGTTGAAATTGCCGTTCTGATACGTGAGAGATATAAGGACGATTATAAGTTCAGCCTTCGATCCAACGGCAGGGCCAACGTGGCCGAGCTGGCATCCCGGTTTGGTGGTGGAGGGCATGCCATGGCCGCCGGGTTCGAGGGTCGCGGATCCATAACTGTTTTGAAAAGCGATTTAATGAAGGAAGCTGTTCGGTTTTTAGATGGGACACCAGATTGACGGCATACTTCTAATTGACAAGACTGAAGGCGAAACCTCCCATGATGTGGTGAAAAAGGTGAAGTCAGCCCTTGGCTTAAAGGGTTGCAAGGTCGGTCATGCCGGAACCTTGGATCCTTTTGCCACCGGTTTACTGATAATCCTTTTGGGCCAGGGAACCAAACTCTCACGTTTCATTATGTCTGAGGACAAAGTCTATTTGGGCACTATGAGGCTGGGAGTTGAAACGGATACATTGGATTGTACAGGGAGCGTTGTTCGTACAGGTATAGTACCTGAGTTGGGGATAGAACAAATCAGGGATAAGGCACGGCAGTTTGTGGGAGAGATCGAGCAGTCACCACCAATCTATTCTGCGTTGAAATATAAGGGAACACGGGCATACAAGCTGGCGCGCAGGGGCGAGGAAATATCCCTTGAAAAGAGAAATGTCACCGTGTACTCCCTTCGAATATATTCCGTTGATCTGCCGGATGTTACTATGGAGGTCAAGTGTTCCAGCGGGACCTATATCAGGAGTCTTGCTGCCGACTTGGGTAAGGGGCTGGGACCAGGCGGCCATCTCACGTCTTTGAGACGACTCGCCAGCGGTACTTTCAAGTCAGAGGATGCCCTGAGTTCCGGGGAGCCTCTAATCAAAGATAGAGAACGTTTTTCTGTTTTGCGGGATAAAGTGATCCCCTTGAGGGCTGCCCTTCCGGGCATGAAAGAGATAAAGGTGGGAGACCTGCTTGCAAAAAAGATAAGGCATGGCTACCAACCAGTGTTGGAAGATTTTACCGGTGTATGGGATATGACCGGGTTTGAGGACGTTAATGTCAAACTGGTCAGGGATGGAGAACTTGTGGCCATCATGAAAGCGAACAAGAGCGCGGGGGTAGATCATGGAAAAGTAAGGATAGAGAGGGTGTTTTTATAAAATCGCGAAGCGATATTTTGACATGAACAAAAATATAAAATTATACAGGAGGTAAGAAAAGTGGTTTTAACGCCAGAAGCCAAAAGAGAGATTATTGATCGCTTCAAGGTTAACGAAAACGATACCGGTTCACCTGAGGTTCAGATCGCATTATTAAGCAATAGAATCAAATATCTTACTGATCATTTCAAAATACATAAGAAGGACCATCATTCACGTAGAGGCCTTTTGAAACTGGTGGGTCAGAGGAGAAGGCTCCTCAATTATTTGAAAAAGAGAGACGCGGAAAAATATCAGATCGTAATCAAGGAACTGGGTATTCGAAAATAGCCACACAAAGAAACAGAAGAAAAGGCTATTGTGTTGATAATGAACTTCAACATAAACAATAAATCGTCAATCAACAAGACGAAAGGATAATATAGAAAATGATAAAAAAATGTTCAATAGAGCTTAACGGCCAGACCCTGACCGTGGAATCCGGGCGTATTGCCAAGCAGGCAAGCGGTTCCGTGGTTGTGACTTTGGGGGAGACGATGGTTCTTGTGACCGCTGTTGCGACGGATGAGGTTCGCGCGGGAATCGATTTTCTTCCTCTTACAGTTGAATATCAGGAGATGTCCTATGCAGGGGGAAGAATCCCGGGGAATTTTTTCCGCAGGGACATGGGAAGGCCCGGTGAGAGGGAGACCCTGACTTCCCGCTTGATCGACAGGCCGATCAGGCCTCTTTTTCCCGATAATTACCATTATGAGACCCAGGTAATTGCGTCGGTGTTCTCAACAGATAAGGAAAATGAGGCTGATGTTCTGGCCATGTTAGGGGCTTCTGCAGCGCTTGAAGTATCGGATATCCCTTTTTCGGGGCCGATCGCAGGAGTGCGTGTGGGAAGGGTTGACGGCAGGTTAATTGCGAACCCCACGCTAAGCCAATTAGCGGAAAGCGATATCAATCTGATCGTGGCAGGCAATCGAACGGGTATTGTCATGGTGGAGGCCGGCGGCCTTTTTGTTTCCGAGTCGGAAATGATCGAAGCGATTTTTTATGGCCATGAGGCCATGCAGCCAATGCTTGATATGCAGGAAGAGCTTAAATCCGCAATCGGCAAATCGAAAAGGGAAATCCCGCCTGAACCGGTTGATGAGGAACTTCACAAAAAAATCGTTGAGTTGGGGAACCCCCTGCTCAGAGAGGTTATTACTACTGCGGATAAAATGTTGCGGCAG
This sequence comes from Desulfobacterales bacterium, assembly GCA_021107495.1. GTDB lineage: Bacteria > Desulfobacterota > DSM-4660 > Desulfatiglandales > Desulfatiglandaceae > JAIOSR01. The sequence continues at coordinate 9,178 of JAIOSR010000188.1, forward strand.
CAAAAAGGCCGGGATGCACGAAACAGTGTGGTTGAGGCGTTATCCGAGACCTATGAAGGAAAAAAATCGGAGATCAAGGAATCGCTGCATGATCTGGAAAAGAAGATGGTCCGTGAGATGATCCTGAATGAAGGAAAACGGATTGACGGGCGGCCTTTTTCCGAAGTGAGGCCGATAGAGTGTGTCGTTGGCGTTTTGCCGCGTGCCCATGGGTCGGCGCTTTTTACCCGAGGTGAGACACAGGCAATGGTTTCAGCTACCTTGGGAACGGAACGAGACGAGCAGCGGATAGAGACCATGTACGGAGACCATTTCAGGTCGTTTATACTTCATTATAATTTCCCACCCTACAGCGTGGGTGAGGCCAAAAGAATTGGTGGTCCGGGCCGCAGGGATATCGGGCACGGGGCACTTGCCCGGCGCGCTCTTTTGCCCGTAATGCCTGACAATGAGGATTTTCAATACTGTGTTCGAGTCGTGTCCGAGATACTTGAATCCAATGGATCTTCATCTATGGCAACGGTCTGCGGTGGCTGTCTTTCCCTTATGGATGCAGGTGTTCCCATTAAAGAGCCTGTGGCAGGCGTGGCCATGGGGCTTGTGGCAGAGGGCGATAAGGTGGCGGTACTGACTGATATTATCGGGGATGAAGACCACTACGGTGATATGGATTTCAAGGTCACCGGCACGCGCGACGGGATTACCGCTCTGCAGATGGACATAAAAGTGGAAAATATTTCAAGGGGGGTTCTGGAACAGGCCCTTGCGCAGGCAAAGGAGGGCAGGCTGTTTATCTTGGATGCCATGAATGAGGCCATTTCCAAACCAAGGACCAATGTGTCTGAGTATGCGCCGGTCATCACCAGGATTAAGATCAAACCTGAAAAGGTCAGGGTACTTATAGGCCCCGGAGGAAAGACGATCCGGGAAATTTCTAACGCCTCTGAGGCCAGGATAGACGTGGATGATGAGGGGACCGTGACTATTTCTTCTTCGGACAAAGAAAGCGCCGAGTCTGCCAAAAAAATGATCAACGAGATCCTTCAGGAGGCCGAGGTCGGCAAGCTCTACATGGGGAAAGTGGTAAAAATCATGGATTTTGGAGCCTTTGTTGAGATTTTTCCGGGAACAGACGGCCTGGTCCATATATCACAATTGGACAAGGACAGGGTCAACAAGGTTACAGATATTCTCAATGAAGGAGATGAGGTCCTGGTAAAGGTACTCGAAGTGAACAATGACGGTAAGATTCGTCTCTCGCGCAAGGCGGCATTAGGTGAGAGCTTAGATAATGTATAATAAGACAGTCCTGAAAAATGGTGTCCGGATTATTTCGGAGCCATTAGACCATTTGCGATCCGTTTCCCTTGGTATATGGGTCGATACCGGTTCTCGTGACGAAATCAGGTCGGAGAACGGTATCTCCCATTTTATTGAACATATGATTTTTAAGGGAACGCGGAATCGCACCAGTCTTGAAATCGCAAAGGAACTGGATGCAATCGGGGGAATGTCCAATGCATTTACCGGCAAGGAAAACACCTGTTTTTACGCTAAGGTCCTTGGCAAGCATTTTACTCGCGTAGCGGATATTCTTTCCGATATTTTCTTGAATTCGACTTTCGATCCCGATGACATGGAGCGTGAGAGACAGGTGATCTTCCAGGAGATCAACATGGTGGAAGATACGCCCGATGATAATATCCATGTGTTGTTCAATCGACTCTTCTGGACCGATCATCCCATCGGCATGTCCGTTCTGGGAACGGATGAAACTGTTTCCGCAATAGCAAAAGAGACCATCCTCAGATATATCGACACGTTTTATGTGCCCGGGAGAATCCTTGTAGTTGCGGCAGGGGATGTTGATCACCAGTCAATGGTTTCATGCTTTGAACCCCTTTTCGGTTCGGCACCGGGCGGAAAAAACTCGACTCCTGAAAGGACTGTTCCCGTTGCGGAAGCGGGTGTCTCTTGTCATTTCAAAGACCTTGAACAGGTGCATATCTGCCTGGGAGGTGTGGCACCCTCTCAGACGAGTGACAAGCGATTTGCCTGTGCCATTTTCAACACGATCTTCGGGGGTAACATGAGTTCCCGCCTGTTTCAGGAGATAAGGGAGAACCGTGGCTTGGCCTATGCCGTGTACTCCTTTGTTTCTTCTTATGTTGATACGGGCCTTTTAGGGGTTTATTTGGCTACTGACTCCAAGAATGTAAACCCCGCACTCGAGACCGTTCAGGAAGAAATAAAAAAGATCATCAAAGGGGAGATTTCCAAATCGGACTTAACTGCGGCCAAAGATCACCTGATCGGAGGTATCTATCTTTCATCTGAAAGCAGTGACAGCCGAATGATGCGCATGGCGAAAAATGAATTCATTTTTGGGAGATATGTGGACTTTGAGGAAATTGTGTCCCAGTTGGAAAAGGTCAATGTGGATGAAGTGATTGATGTCGCCAGTGATATATTCCGGGACGGTAAGGTCTCGTTAACCACGTTGGGTCCATTAAGGGAAGAGGACCTGGACAGGAGCAACCTTCATCTGTAGTTTAATGTAATATTGAAAATCTGGTTTTTTTGGCTATATCAGAATTTTTTGTCTCTGTCTGCAGAATTGCTGCAAGAGTTTGAAATGAACTAAAGTCTAAAGTGAGCTAAAGTTAAGGAATTCTGTCAATTATATAAAAACAGCGGAGCGAAGCGACACCATAATTTTAGGCACTTTAGACACTTTTAACTTATACAGCATTAAGTAAAATAGTCTCTTTCAGCGGCAAACCAAAATCTGGCCTTTCAGGACCGGGATTTTTACTTCAGTCACCCTTTAGGAGTTCCTCTTGCACGGAATACCTGTCAAGATTACACGTCTCAAAGGCAATAAAGACCTTTCCCTGCCCGAATATGAATCAGAAGGATCTTCCGGTATGGATATCAGGGCCTCTGTAAAGGAACCGGTCCTGCTGAAACCCGGCGAAATACGCCTGATTCCTACAGGGTTGAGCGTTTCCGTACCCCCCGGATACGAGGCCCAGATGCGGCCGCGAAGCGGCCTGGCACTTCATAACGGCATAGGGATGGTGAATTCACCCGGGACCATTGATTCCGATTACAGGGGTGAAA
>JAIOSR010000234.1 GCA_021107495.1 Desulfobacterales bacterium
AGCATGAAAAGGACCGGGGGTTGTGGGAGGAAAGGCTTCGGAAGAGGTGGGTGCGGAAGATGGAAAAGATAAGTTTTTGTTGGGGTCCGAAAAATCGGAAGAAGGCTGGAAGACGATCTCAAAATCGATAACATAGAAGTCATTGGCATTGTTCCAAACGACCCTCTTGTATTTGAGGCCTGTTTGGAAGGCCGAACCCTGGGTGAGGGAGCAGCATTTCATGCGGCAGGGAAAGTGCTGGACGCTCTTCTATAAGAAAACTAAGATGTGGATCAGGAGGAGAACATGTGTTTGAGCACAGTGTATATAAATTCGGGGAATGAACAAAAGGAAATCATGAAAGACGTAGCCCGTATAGAGGCAGAGGGCCAGGGCTTTTGGTTTATCAATCTGTTCGGGGAAAGGACGTTTATCGAGGGAAGTATTCAAACGGTCGACCTCATGGACAGCCACTTTGTCATGCTCACAAAAGGGAAGTCAAATTGACCCTATAGTTGCATAAATAACATGGCAAATGGGGTTTAAAGACTGGCATAATAGCTTCTTTCAAATTTTTTGGCTCGGTTGTTGGAACACACTCCAAGTGACATCCTGAAAGCAACGAAAAACAGCCATGTTATTTACCCGATGGGAAAGCCGAGGATGCCACATCTCCTGCGTTGCCTGCCGGGGCGTAGCCTTGGCGAAGACCGGTCAAGGGTTCGCGGTAAAGTACTACAGCTTCACCCTCGACGCCTTAGATCTGAAGCATCTTCGACTTTTGCAACGTTAGCACCTGATACCGAAGCTCCGCCTCGGTATCATTTATGGAATAAACTTTATGATAAAATTACCTTATACTACTCATAACCCCATATATTGTGGATTTATGTTCTTAATACTACAACATAGATTAAGTTCATTAAGAGGGTAAACACACCGTATCCCTAAAAAAAATGATAAATTGCAGCATTTCAACACTAAGGGAGGTACACCTCATGAAAATACCGCACATAATATGTCTTTTCTTGTTTCTGTGGCTTATGGCCTTGTCCCCGACCATCGCCCTGGCCGATGCATCACAGGATTCGAACCGTGAGACACTGAAATCTCTGCTGGATGAGCTCCAAAGCACCATTCATGAAGCGGACAAGCGTATGGTGGCCCATCCCCGCTTCATAGAGGAACTGCAGACCCTGGTTGACCGTTACAAGGCAAGGCTCAGGGAGGTATTCCTGTACGAGGATTTCACTGATGGGGACTACACTAAAAATCCCGAATGGATTATTGAGACAGGCCAATTTAAAATTACACCCGGTCACTCTCTGTGGTGCCGGGTTGGGGCGGAGCGTCCGTCACAGGCCGCTTCTTCACGGGAAGATGAAGAGCCCCTGTCAAGCATTCTGAAGGAAATCATTCGATCAAGGCAGAAAAAAAGACGGGACAAGAGACCTGCGCCCGTGGAAAATGAAGCATGTATCAGGACCCTTGTCCGCATAGGCCCGGCCTTTGAGGTGGACTTCTCTTTTGTCTCCGAATCCGAATGGGGTTCCATGGAGGTGGTTCTTCTTGGAGGAGACCCTGCAGTGCCCCGTTACCGGCTTATATACCAGGCCTCCCCTTCCCAGGCTCGTCCCATTGAAATTGTACGGGAACGCGGCTCCAGGCGTTACACTATTGAATCAGCAACTCAATATCCGGCCCTGGACGATGGGACCCCTCACCGGATACAGTGGATCCGCGATGCCGAAGGCAAAATGCGGGTAATCGTTGACGGTGTTGAAGTCCTCTCGACAGTGGAAGTTTTTTACCGGGATGATTTCTCAGGCCTGAAGCTGATAAATCGAGGTGGCACCTACCAATGGGAATCCATAAAAGCCCTCCAGGCACCGGTCGTAATGCAGTAACAGGACTTCTACATTGAACTTATGAGATAGATGGAATGGCAGATGAAGCAAAAAAAAGATTGAAGACTGTAAGTGTACCTGAAAATTTGAGTTCTATTTTTCTTAATGCTCAGGAATATGTGGATCGCTATTTTCAGAACAGGGATGAGAATCCGGAGAAGGGCCTTATTGAGATTTCCGGGGAGCGTTACATTCTGGTACGGGCCGCATCCATGTCAAAGGAGTTTTTTGATCTTGTAACATCCCTCTATCGGGACCGGGGCAAAAAAGAGGCCCGGGGCGTTGCCTCGAGTTTTCTATTCGATATGGCCCATGCCATTGGAAAAGCAGATGCAAAAAGTTTTTATTCAAAAATGGGGGTAACCAACCCCATTGATAAGCTTTCGGCAGGTCCCATTCATTTTGCTTACACGGGCTGGGCTTTTGTGGAGATATCTGAGGCGTCCAACCCCACACCGGATGAGAATTATTATCTTATTTATGACCATCCTTTTTCTTTTGAAGCCGATGCCTGGATGAAAAGCGACAAAGATACTGCGTTTCCCGTTTGTATCATGAATGCGGGATATTCCTCCGGCTGGTGTGAGGAGAGTTTCGGCATTCCCCTGGTAGCGGCTGAAATTGAATGCCGGGCAAAGGGCGATGAGCACTGCCGCTTTATCATGGCTCCCCCCTCGAAGATAGAACAATACATTTCTCAATACAGTTCACGAAAATACAGTAATGTGTCGGATTCGGTAACGATCGATGTTCCCGAGTTTTTTCAACGAAAACGGTTGGAGGACGAACTCCTGAAAAGCGAAGAGACGGTTCGGGCACTTTTAAATGCACCTAATGACCGGGCGTTACTTTTAGATACCAAGGGGAACATTCTCGCATTGAACAAAACAGCGGCCCAGGGTTTTGGTATGAGCGTAGAAGAACTCATTGGTCTGAACGCCTTTGCTTTACTTCCCGCCCCTTTAGCCGAACGCAGGAAGTCATATCACGACAGGGTTGTTAGTTCAGGTAAATCCTTTCGTTATGAAGACCGGCGCAAGGGTAGATGGATGGATACTACTATTGATTCCGTCCATGATGCACAAGGAAAAGTCGCTCGGGTAGCGGTCGTCAGCCGTGATATGACGGATTATAAGCAAATGGAGGAAGCGCTGCGGAAAGAAAAGGAGTTTAACGCCAATTTGATAAAAACTTCGCCGGCGTTGTTTGTGGCCTTCGCCTCGGATGGGACTACTCTTCTTATGAATGAGGCGATGCTAAAGGCCACCGGCTATAAACAGAATGAAGTGATCGGTAAGAATTACTTAAGTACTTTCGTGCCCGAATCCGATTGGCCCAGCTTACGTAAAATTGTTAATGAGCTTCCCGAGAAGGGATCTGCAGCAGTGAACGAGAGCAGGATGGTGAGAAAAGACGGGCATGAACTCATAGTCGAGTGGCACAGCAGACACGTTTTAAAAGATGATGGTGAACTTGATTACTTTTTTGCCCTGGGAATCGATATCACTCAAAGGAAGCGTTCTGAATATGAGTTGAGAAGACACCGTGATCACCTTGAAGATATGGTCAAAGAGCGTACAAATGAATTAACAAAAACCATGGAAGACTTGAGAAATAGGGAAGCGGAGTTAAGTACCAAGTCTCGTAAACTTGAGGAAGCCAACATTGCACTCAAAGTAGTATTGAAGCAAATGGCAAAAAAGAAAAGGGTGGATAAGGAAAATATTTTATCAAATGTGAAGCAGTTGGTTATTCCATACCTGAACAGGTTGAAAAAGAGCCCTTTGAACACGGATCAAATGATCCTCATCAATACACTTGAGTCAAATTTGGATAACATTACTTCCCCCCTCAT
>JAIOSR010000223.1 GCA_021107495.1 Desulfobacterales bacterium
CGCTTCAGGAAGAAAACATTTTGACGGTTCCCGGGACGGGCTTTGGTGGCCCGGGCCATTTCAGAATAGCCTATTGTGTCTCGGATGAGACCATTGAAAAGGCGCTGCCGGGATTTGAGAGGGTCATGAAGAAATATTGAATATTGACGATTGAATAATGAATATTTTTAAGTTTAAGATCAAGGGCATCTTCCTCAAAGCGTCAATCTTAAATCGAAAAGCATCAATTTGTGGGCGAAAATTCTTGTGAGATGAAACCTCGTATAATTTTTTAGAGTTTTTAAAACGTATATGGAGATATTTATTATGTACTCCAAAATGCTTTCATTAAGGTTTCCAAAAAAGATCGTCAACGAGCCTATTGCCGTCAATCTCGTCAAAAAGTTTGATCTTTCCTTCAATATCCTCAAGGCGACCATTTACCCGAGAAAGGAGGGCTTTATGGTCCTCCAACTGAGCGGTCACAAGAAAAATTTTCAAAGGGGTGTTCGTTACCTGAAAAGCATCGGCATCAAGGTGGAGAGCATTGGGCAGGATATTAAGCGGGATGAAGAGATATGCTTCCAGTGCGGGGCCTGCACGGCCGTTTGCCCGACAGGTGCCCTTTACATCAAGAGACCGGAAATGGAGGTCATTTTTGATACGGACAAGTGCAGTGCATGTGAATTATGCGTATCGGCCTGCCCGGCCCGTGCAATGGAGGTAAAGTTCAATAAGAGCCTGCTTTATTAACCATACCGGTTTATACCCGCACCGTGCAGCATCCTCGAAATAATACTACTATTCCTGACCGCCCTGTCTTAGCGTAGCGTAGATTTATCCGCCTATGGAGGATCCCGCTATAGGGGCCCGTTGAATCTTTTGGCTTTCATTCCACTTGGATCGAATGCGAATCCTATTCCTCTGGGGCGGCTGTATCCGCCTTATACACGACCATCATTAATGTTTCACAGCCCGGATACTAAATTTTGCTGGCTGCTCCCTCAAGGCTCTATTACTCCAGAATATCCCCTAAGGGTTACACCAGACCGGCGGTACTGGATGAACTGACTTTTTAAAGCAAAGCGGATTTGTGCGTTGATCGCGCCGGTTGGTTTTGTAGTGACATAATTCACTGAAAATTTTATACTTAGGTACCCGTACCCGCTTTTTAGGGGCGGCTATGGCATAATCTCCGGAGGCATATTAAGGTATGAGATGGCGAGGAGGGCGCATTGGCCTGGCCTTAGGCGGCGGCGGGGCCAGGGGTCTGGCACATATAGGCGTCTTAAAGGTGTTCGAGAAGGAACATATTCCCGTTGACATTATTGTGGGTACCAGTATAGGCGCCCTCGTCGGCGGTGCCTATGCCGCCGGTATGGGCTCCGATGCCATAGAAAAGCGGTTGGAGGAATACCTGGAATCCCCTGAGTTTCAGTCTTCGGCCATAAAGGCCTTTGAAGAAGCCCATGAGCGAGAAGGGGAAGGGGGACTGGCCCAGAAGATTCAGAATTATTTCAGAAACCGGTTCTACATGGTCCAGGCCCTTCTGAAACCGGGGATACTTTCAAACGAGGAATTTAAGGGTACTATCGACTATTTCATCCCCGATATTCAAATCGAGGATACTGAAATACCCTTTCGGACTGTTGCTACTGATCTTGTAAGCGGTAAACAGATCGTATTCTCAAGCGGGTCCCTGCGTCATGCCGTGTTGGCGAGCTGCTCAGTGCCGGGGGCCGTGGAGCCCTTAAAGGCAGGAGACATGCTGCTTTCGGACGGGGGGATTATCTGTCTCGTCCCCATTTCCGTTGCCAGAAGGGAAGGAGCAGACATTGTGGTGGGTGTTGGCGTGGACCGGGATATCTGCTCCGGGGAGGCTCTAAACAATGTGATTGATATCTATTACAGGGCCAGCGAGATAATGTCCCATGAGCTGGAGGACAACGAACTCATGGATGCGGATGTCCTGATCGAGCCGGAGGTGGGAGAACTTCACTGGTCAAGTTTTTCCCAGGCCACACACCTGATTCAAGAAGGTGAAAGGGCTGCCATGGAAAAATTGCCCCTTATTCGAAATGCCATTCCCGTCACCAGGAAGTGGTTTACACTGAAACAGCTCTTTAAATCACGGAGTAGCCCTTAGTGTGTCAAACCCTCTTTTTCCGGTTGATCCCCGTTTTTCTCCATCATGTCATACACATCGGCCAGACGTTCGCCTAAGATGCAACTGATATTGAAATTGAGCTTGGCCACAATGTAGGGAAAGAGCTTCCGGTCTTTCTTGAGTTTTTTGTAATCGAACCGCAGCACCTCCACATGGGTCAAGGCCCGTACGTCCGCGGTTCGTTGGATTTCCCTGATATAACCGATCTCCCCTAAAAGCTGACCTACCCCTAAGACCGCAACGCACTTGGTTTTTGAGTCGCCTCGCCTGACGACATCTACTTTACCGGACAAAATAAGGTACATGCTACGTCCGAATGTTCCCTGCTCAACCAGCAATTCCCCTTCATCAAATTCGATCAACTCCGAGATCAGGATCGCCTTGCGTATCTGGTAGTTGGTCATGCCCTCGAACAGAGGACTTTTTTCAAGGACCTCTTTATGCATCTTCAAGGCCAGGATCTGGTGGAGCCCAATCAAACGGACCCGCGACATTATGATTGGCGTGATCAAGAGGTTGGCGAAGAGTGCGAAAAGCATGGTGGCGGCGGACAGTGCCCCGAACTGGGCGATTACGGTGAAATTTGACAGGATGAGGATGCCGAACCCCAGCGCAAGGGCCAGGCTGGTGGCAACCATCGGCGTGGCCTCTTCCCGAACCGCGGTATGCACCGCCTCATCATAATCGGAGGTTCGCCGGCACAGTTCGTTGTAGCGGGAAAAGAGGTGAAGGGTCCCGTCAATGGCTATGCCAATTGCGATAACCGCCACCATGGCGGTGCCCGGGTTTAAGGGGATCTCCAAAAGCCCCATTACACCGAACATCAGAATGATCGGGATCAGGTTGGGTATTAGAGCGATGAGACCACCCTTAAGAGATGTGAACATGGCCGACATGATCAAGAAAACCACGCAGAGCAGAATTGCTAATGATTTGACCTGGGCAACCATGAGGCTTTCGGCAGCCGCGTTGATCATCAGGTTTTCACCGACAACATGGGCCTTCATTTGACCACCTGCTACGTTTGATGCCACCTCCTTGAGTTCGCGTATATGCCGGTTCAGGGTATTGGAATCGCTTACATTGTGACGGACAACGATGTTGGCACGGCGGAAATCGTGGCTCACGTAGCTTTCCAGGTCCCGACGATGAAAAAAGAGCAGGTACTGGGCCACGAGCTTACTCCTGCCGGGCGGCTTAAAGTACTCGGTGTCACCCCCGTGGAACTCACGATTGACGAGGGACAGGTGATCGGCTAAGGAAATACTGCAATCGAATATCCCCTGTTTTTCCAAAAACTTTTGTATGGTGACAAGTTTTTTGATGTTCCCGGCTTCCTGAAATGCCTTGTCCCGTTCTGACTCCAAGGTTATGAAGAATACCTTCATGCCGGACAGGTCCCGATGGACTTGACGGATGTCCTGTATGAGGGGTTGGTCCTCCTGGAAATAGGACAGGGGATCGTTGGTCACATAGAGTTTTGAGAGCTGGTAAATAAAGAAGGCACAGAGAATTGTCGTAAACACCAGGATCGATCGTGGAAAACGGCGTTTGGTAAACCCGAACATCCGGACGAACAAACCGGGCAGACCGGTAACCCGATCCCCATTTCGGAAGAGCAAGGGAGTGCGCGGTCCCATGGTTGCTAAAAGCATGGGAACAAAAAGTATTGTAATCACACCGTTTGCCAGGATAGCAAAGGTGGAGGCGATGGCGAAGTCTTGAATGATACCCATATTGCTGAAGATGTTGCTCGCAAAACCCATCGTGGTGGTGCTGACGGTCAGGACCAGAGGCACGCCCAGATGTTTCATCATAAAGCGAGTGGCAAAGGCCCGGCGCTCCTTCTCCGCCTGTGACACGCCATGAAAATAGGACGCGATCATATGGGTGTCCTCGGTGGAGCCGATTACGACGACAAGGGAGGGTAGCATGGCGCTCAGAATGTTGAGGGGAATACCCATCCAGCCCATCATCCCGAAAGTCCACAGGATGCTAAGGGCAGAAGTAACAAGAGGAATAAAGGCGGCAAAACCGCTGCGAAGAAAAAAGAGGATCGCCACCACGAGCATGAATGCCGACAACGGTCCCAGCAGCCCGAGGTCATTGAAGAGAATAGATTTGAGCTCCGAGTTTATTCGCGGCGGCCCCACTTGAAAAACTTCTTGGAAAACTGATCGAGCCGGTTTTAGGACATTTTCCAGGACTTCGTTGACCTGGCGGTTGGATCTGTTGTCGTTGCCGTCCTCGTGCACCGAAACAAGAAAGGCCGTCACTGTCCCGTCTCGAGAGAGGAGATTTCCGACAACGAGTGGATTGTAAAGGGCGTCGGAACGTGCCTGGTCGATGGTTGCCTGGTCCTTGGGGGCTTCCGTCAAGATAACCCGCGAGTCTATTTTTCCCCCTGACCCCCGAATGCTGCGTAAATTGAAGAGGTCGTCCACCCGCTCAACAAAGTCAAGGCCCTCCAGTGCGTAATGCAATTCCTCTAAGGCAGCCAGCTTGGCCGGAGTCCAGA
>JAIOSR010000159.1 GCA_021107495.1 Desulfobacterales bacterium
GGGCAGCTTGCAGAGGAAAAGGTAAAGAGTATAAGGGCTAAGGTCTTCAGTTCATTTGAGGAAATCACGAGGGAATTACCGCCACACTAATTCAGATACTGACAAAAGAGTTATATTGCGATATACTGATTATGGTAGGTATTTAATGGGTTGCATTTGAAAAGGCTTCTTGAATAAATCCCCCTCAACCCCCCTTTAAAAAAGGGGGACTTCAATGACTTACCCCCCCTTTTTTTTAAAGGGGGGGCCGGGGGGATTTTTAATGCCGGATGAAAGCCACCTAAAAGCTTAGGAGACAGCACTATCATGGACAACTCTTTAAACATATTAAAAAAGATGTCCCGGTTTTTCTTCATCCTCTTCCTTTTTTGCATCTTGCTTCCGGGTCAGGTTTTCGGGCTTGAAAAGTCCTTTCGCAACTCCTTAGGCATGGAATTTGTCCTTATCCCGTCAGGTTCCTTCACCATGGGAAGTCCGCCGGGCGAACCTAACCGGCATAAGACGGAGGTACAGCATCAGGTTAAAATCAGCAGGCCGTTTTATATGCAGGCAACAGAAGTGACCTTGAAACAATGGCGGTCCCTGATGAAAAGGAAATTTTTCGGCAGGCGAAAAGGAAAAGGCAACATGCCTGTCGTGAAGGTCTCCTGGCATGATTGCATCAATTTCATAAAAAAATTAAATGACCTCAATGAAGGGACATACCGTCTACCCACCGAGGCCGAATGGGAATATGCCTGCAGGGCGGGAACCACAACGGCATATAGCTGGGGGAATACCATTGATTGCAGCAAAGCCATGTATAACAACAGCATCCTGGAATCGGGAGATTGCCTCGATTATGTGAGATCAAGAGGATTGGCCGTTAATCGTCCGGCCCCTGTAAAAAGCTATCAGCCAAATGCTTGGGGGCTCTATGACATGCACGGTAATGTCTGGGAATGGTGCCGGGATTGGTACGGGGATTACGCGAAAGATCCCACGGTGAACCCATCCGGACCTGATTCAGGAACAGAAAGGGTGCGCAGGGGAGGGAGCTGGTTTAAACACGGGTATTCATGCCGCTCGGCCAACCGGGCCCATGGCCACCCGCCCACCCGGTACAAGACGACCGGTTTCAGGGTTGTCAGAGAGGTTCGGTAAGGTATTCCGGGACTTCAAATCATGTTCAAGATACTCATCTCAGATCAGGATCGGATATGGAAGGACTTTCTTGAGGAGGCCCTTCACGATTTCTATGAAATTACTTTCCCGCCGGATAGTGGGGATATCTTTGCCAAGCTGAAGTCGAATCACTACGATTTGATTATTTTGGATCTAACGAGAGAGGAAGAGCGGTCTTTTGACATCCTCCGGCGGATTAAGTCCGGCTTTCCCGGTACGGCCGTTATCATAACGAGCCGGACGGAAAAGGCTGAGATGGTAGTAACGGCCCTCAAAAAGGGGGCCGTTGATTTTATTGCCAAACCATTTTCAGCCGAAAGGATAAGGGTTGCGGTCCAGCAGGCACTGGAAAATCGGGGCCTAAAAAATGAGATTGATTATTTGAGGCATAACCAGGACATCATTTATAATTTTGATCAAATCATTGCATTCAGCCCGGCAGTAAAAGAGGTCATAAAAACCCTCAAAAAATTCTCGAAGACGGACTCAACCATTTTGATGACAGGGGAGACAGGTACGGGAAAGAGTTTTCTTTCGGGAAGCATACATTTCAATAGCCGCAGGAGAAGCAGGCCCTTTGTCAAAATCAATTGCTCCAACATTCCGGAAAACCTTTTGGAAAGCGAACTGTTTGGCCACGAAAAAGGGGCGTTTACCGGTGCGGACAAACTGCGGATCGGAAGATTTGAACAGGCGCGTGGCGGAACACTGTTCTTAGACGAGATTGGTGAAATAAGCCTTTTTCTCCAGGCAAAATTATTGCGGGTATTGGAGGAAAAATGCTTCGAGCGCATCGGGGGAAATCAGACGATCCACGCTGACGTGCGCGTTATTGCCGCCACAAATAAAAAGCTTGAAAAACAGATTGCAGAGGGAAAATTCAGGGAAGACCTTTATTACAGGATTAATGTCTTGTCTGTCATGCTTCCGCCGCTCAGAGAAAGAAAAGAGTGCATTGAACCCTTCGCACACTTGCTGCTTGATAAGACATGCCGCTCTTTAAGGAAGAGAGTTGATGGCTTTTCCCCCCAGGTCATTGAATGGATGAAGGACTATCCCTGGCCGGGTAACATCCGGCAGCTTGGCAATACCATTGAACGGGCCGTGATTCTCGTCGAAGGAAGAATGATTCGGGAAGAAAACATTTCCATGTTAGAGCCTGTCAGGCCGACACAAGCACAAACAGAAGTCATCTCGACCGAGACCCTTGAATCACACGAAAAAGAACAGTTGTTGAAAGCCCTTAAGAAGAGTCTCTGGATCCAGAAGGATGCGGCAAAACACCTCGGGATCAGTCCTCGTGCCTTGAATTATAAAATAAAGAAATTCGGCATTACCCATCCACGCTGGCGCAAGAACAAATAGCGATCATCTCCCGATTAGTTGATCGATGATCAGGATTCAAGGATTCCAGGGGTCAAGGCCCCTTTCTCCCAACTAATTGGGAGAAAAACCACAAATAATAAAATCGGTTCTCGATTTTATAAAATGAATCTTCCCCTCTGTAAAAAAGAGTTTCCCAAGACAATCAATTACTATATTGTAATTGCAGACACTTTTGTGTCATTCCGCTTCCATTCATGTTGAAGCCTTAATCCGCCCAAGAAATACGATCGGCCCAACTTCTATAATTATATGTTATTATTATTAAAAATGCCTGGAGCTCCAGCTCTTTAACATAATATTAGGCATGTATTTCACCCCTTGAGGAGGAGGAGTGGCGTTTTGGGCTGACACGCCCGACAATTCAGCTAATAAGTTGAAATTTATACAAATATTTCTAATTAGAAAGGTTTGGCCCGATTATTGCTTTATTATCAGGCAAAACCTATACAGGTTATTGGTAAACATGCTCTTTGAAAGCTCATCAACAAACGTATTTTGGTAAGAGTTGGGGAAAAACAGAATAATAATTTTAATGTCTCGTTGAAGGGCAAAACTTCCGAAAGGCAGAGACGCAAAGCTTCCGGTCTAAGTCCATTTCCAATGGATATGGCAGTGGGGCTGCTAAACGAGGAGGTTCGACATGAAAAAATTAGTACTGGTTTGCATGGTAGGAATGTTGTTGGTCGTGACCGGGTGTGCAGCGAATAAAGGCACCACAAAGAGTGAATCGTCGTTAATTTACAGTCAGACAACCGAAC
>JAIOSR010000053.1 GCA_021107495.1 Desulfobacterales bacterium
CGAAAGCTATCAAAATGATGGCAGCAAGAAAGAATGTCAGGCCTTTCCGGATTGTCTTCTTTGCCATTTTGCGTATCCCTCCTTTTTATTGTTGATCCTTTGGCTCATTCAAGGAAACCAGAATTATGGTTCATCCGGTTAATGAGTACGCCTCAAACCGACACATGATTGCGAAGCTGAAGGTTGAAGCGGTCTTTTCGTAGTGACTGCTGAAATCACCCCCGCGTAGCGGGATCTTCGACACGCCGAGAAGCCCGGAATCGAAGAAAAGACTGGTTCAACCTTCCCATATGACAAATTCATGCTTGAATAGCTTTGCGGTACTCATTAACCGGATGATCCTGAAACTATACCGGGAGAAAGGAGCGGAAAAGACATGGATGAAAAGCTTCTAAAGCAGATGCGATCCGAGGCAGAGGAGATATTTAAGGGCTCTCTCGAGGCGGTGGACCCCTATCTGGCGGTTAAACGTTTTGTCCGCGTGGAGGGAAACAGGCTGACCTTAGGACCGGAAGACCGGGTCGAGGTCGAGCTTGATCTGGCAAAATATGACCGCATATCCCTTGTGGGGGGAGGAAAGGCAACGGCGCCCATGGCCAGGGCCATGGAAGACCTTCTGGGAGAAAAAATCCACAAAGGGATGATCAATGTGAAGTACGGTTTCACTCAAGAACTCGCGCAGACCGAAATTGTTGAGGCGGATCATCCTTTGCCTGACAACAGCGGTGTGGAAGGCACAAGAAAAATTCTGGATTTCCTGCAAAAGGCCGAAGAAAAGGACCTGATATTCTCCCTTATATCGGGAGGCGGTTCCGCACTGCTTCCCAAGCCGGCGGGAAAGATCATCCTTTCCGAAAAACAGGAATTGACCCGGAGCTTATTAAAGTGCGGGGCGAGTATTGACGAAATCAATGCCGTGCGAAAGCACATATCATCTTCCAAAGGAGGACAGATGGCCAGGACCGCGCATCCTGCCACAACTGTAAATCTGATGCTTTCCGACGTGGTGGGCGACAACATGGATGTCATCGCCTCGGGTCCTTTTGTTCCCGACACGTCAACATATAAAGATGTATGGGGGATATTCCGAAAATATGACCTGGAGGGTATTCCACAGGCAATCCATGACCACCTGACGGCCGGCGCGGAAGGGCGGATACCTGAAACACCAAAAGCAGGTGAACCCATTTTTGAGAAAGTCTTCAATTTTATTGTGGGGAGTAATATTCTCGCCCTTAAATCGGCAAAAAAAAAGGCGGAAGATTTGGGATACCGGACCCTTATTCTTTCTTCCATGGTGGAAGGTGAAACAAAAGAGGTGGCAAGGGTTCACAGTGCTGTTGCCAGGGAGATCGTCAAGACGGGAAGGCCCATCTCTCCACCCGCGTGCATTATCTCCGGCGGCGAGACCACTGTAACCATTCATGGTGACGGGCTTGGTGGAAGGAACCAGGAATTCTGTTTAGCGGCTGCCCCGGACTTAGTTGACTTGCCTCCCAGGGTGGTTATCCTGAGCGGGGGTACGGATGGAAACGACGGTCCCACGGACGCTGCGGGGGCTGTGGTGGATCCTTTTACAGTAAGGCGGGGAGTGGATATGGGCATGGAGGCCGCGGAATTTTTAGGCAATAATGATGCCTACCACTTTTTCGAAAAGACAAATGACCTCTTGATGACCGGGCCTACAAATACCAATGTTATGGATGTCAGGCTTGTCCTGGTTCGGTAATGATGATTCCGGCTTAAAGCCGCTTCTACAGAGAGTTATCAGCTATTTTTCTTCCACCGCATAAGCAGGTAGGGTTTTGTCATTTCAAAGGTTGTGCAATCCTCCTCAATCGCCTCTTCGGCCTGCTTTATGGACATACTCTTTGTCCTCTTCACAAAGGACAGGGTCCTTCCGAAATAGAGGGGGATAAGGGAGTCCATCATGAGGTCCCGTTCAACCGGCTCGTCCCGGTAGGCGACGGCCATATCAAAAAGGAGCCTGGCCCACAAATCGGTGGGAAAGTTGAACTCGGTCTCCTTCATGTCTATGATTTCCAGAAGCTTCTTATGGACGTCATGGGTGAGGACCTGCTTCCAGATTTCGTTATACTCCTTAAAACCGCTGTGAAACTGGCTGAGAAGGTTCTGTGTATTTACATCTACCTTTGGAGGCATTTCAACCTCTCCGAGCCCGAACCCGAAAATCGCCGTGGGCCTGCTGTATTTTACTTTGGTCCAGAACGAATCAAAAGGTCTCATCACTGAAAAGATAGTACCCACAACCTGCCTGAACATGGGGCCTAAATCGGAACCCGGATCTTTGGTCCGGTGAATTTTCGGCCTGCCCATAAAAGACTGGCATATTTGCACCTTCTGGTTGATGGCTATGGTAGTCATCCAGATATCAATCCCGAAGTTGGCCACTGCCTCGTCCCATGTGTCGCTCTCTAAATAGACCTTTGCCAATTTGCCGCTGAAACCGAAATCCCCGCCGATTGGCTGCCTGGTTCTCCTGCCGTATAATGCCCGGGTAATGGGATAGGCAATGCCGTTTGTAATCGTGCCGTCATATTTGTGTCTTACGTAAAGCGGGGCTACATATGAGAATCCCTCAAAAAGAGGCTCGCCTAAATGCTTTATCCACTCCGGGGTAATGCTCTTCAGGTCCGCATCCACAACCACCACGGCCTTTGCCTTGAGTTCAACCACCTTTTTAAAGAGATTCTTGAAATTGTTCCCCTTGCCCTTTACGCCGGGCGGCGTGGAAAGATAGATCTTGGGTGCATCGGTCGGCGTATTCAGGAATGCCTGCTTGGTGTCGTCAGGGGAATTGTTGTCACAATTGATTATGACGGAAGTCTTATCACTGAAATATTTTTTCAGCCCCTTGTCTGCCTGCGTTACAGGATAGCTGATGGTATCGGCCTCAGTATAAGAAGGGATACATACCACCATCTCGCTTTTTTTAATATTGTCGGGATTGACTTCGTTTTCGAAGCTAGACATTATCTGCCTCCTGTTTTTCATTCAAGATGTCTAATAGGGCTTTATTCCAGCCTTTTGGACCCATCTCGCTGGTAACCATCAGCCTGGGGATTCGCTTTTTGAGCCCTTCATAATTGCGTCTTGACCGGACAAGGACAGGATAATCAGCGCATTCCAACATGGAAAAATCATTCGGACTATCTCCAAGGGCGACGGAGACAATATTTCCATGGAGCCGTTTATACAAAGAAACTAGCTTTTGCACGGCCTGCCCTTTGTCATTTTTGCCGTTAAGGTGAAAAAACCGTCCTCCTTCCGTAATGGTAAGCCCTCTTTGTGCCGCAGCCTTTCTAAGACTTTCTCTGTCAACAGGGTCTTGATCCAGAATGATAAACGGTTCGTCAAACTCACGCATGGCTGCCAGACGGGCACTCCTTTTGTCAAGCCCCGTGAGTTCTGATATATCATCAATCCTCATATCTGAAAAGCCCTTTATGTCCCATCCCAGTTCGTCCCGAATTTCATCAAGTTCTCTGATCAAATCAGCGTATGGTAAACCGAAAGACCATTTCCACAGGTCCCCGTCAAGAAAGGCATCAGGTGGCGGGACCACCGTGGTGTCACCGGGGAAAAAAATGCCACCCCCGTTTTCAGAGATAAAGGGTGCCTTTATGGACAGCTTGACACGGAGCTGATCCATTTCCGCCCTTGTCTTACTGGAAACAAGTACGATCGGAATAAAAAGCCTTTTACACCGGTCAAGGGCCGGCAGGGCCTCCTCCCAGCCATATGTGTCATGGTCCAGCAGTGTACCGTCCAAATCGGTAAAAACTACAATAACCGGGGCGACCGACACTTCAGTCATGGGCCTTTCCCATTTTAAGAAAAGCGTCTTTTTTCGCTCTCCATCACTTCAACAATATCAAAAAAAATCCGGGGAAGCTTATTGGATACACG
>JAIOSR010000144.1 GCA_021107495.1 Desulfobacterales bacterium
ATGCCGGTAGCTTCAGTTATCGGATGCGACCCCCTGCTTTTCATACTGGGGGCGGCCCGCGTTTCAGCCTTTACATCGGAATATGATGTGGCCGGCGCGCTTCGGGGCGAAGCCGTGGAAGTGGTCAAGGGAGAGACCGTGGATCTCCCCATACCGGCCCATGCTGAAATCGTCGTGGAAGGCGAAGTGGATGCGGATAAATTTATGGAAGAAGGACCGTTCGGCGAATATACGGGCTATTATTCCGGGGTGGGGACGGACCCGCGCAATTTTATCGATGTCAAATGTATCACCCACAGAAACAACCCGATTATGTGGGGAACCACCGTAGGCCGGGCCGTAACCGATACACACATGACCATGGCCCTCTCATACGGAGCCACCCTGTGGCAGCAACTACTGGCAATGAAAATACCCGGTTTGAAGGCGGTTTACTGCCCGCCGGAGGGGTCAGGTAGATTCTTAGCCATCATCTCAATAAAACAGATGTATCCGGGACACGCCGACCAGGTACTTACTGCCGCCATCTCTACCGAGATGGGGGCCTATGGTCTCAAAACGGTTATTGTTGTGGACGAGGATATTGATCCATGGGATATTCCCCGTGTCATGTATGCGTTAAGCTTCAGGTTTCAGCCCAACAGGTCCCAGGTCATCAAACGGGGAAGATCTACGCCGTTAGACCCTTCACTCCCCATAAACGCAAGGGAGATAACAGGCAGGCTGCTTTTGGATGCAACCATCCCCTACGACTGGAAGGATAAACCCATCCCGATTGAGCTTGATCCGGAAGTGGTCAAAAAAGTCGAAGCCAGGTGGTCGGAGCTGGGGTTTTAGGATATATGGATCGGGCCTAACCCGTCGGCAAAGACCAGGAAACATGGTTGCCCTGATCAACAACAGATAAAACAGCGGAAAAGATTTTATTAAGGGAGTAATTATCATGTCACAAGGCAGTTTACTGGAAGACAAAAAGATCCTCGCAGTTGATGATGAACCCGACATTCTTGAAGCTTTGGAAGAGTTACTATCCATGTGTGACTTCACAAAAGCCACCACATTTGAAGAAGCAAAAAAGCTGCTGGAATCCCGGGATTTTGATATAGCCATTCTGGATATCATGGGCGTTGACGGGTACGGCCTGCTGGACATTGCCACCGGGAGAAAGATAACAGCTGTCATGTTGACGGCCCACGCATTTACTCCTGACAATCTGGTAAAATCCATAAAAGAAGGGGCCGCTTCTTATCTCCCTAAAGAAGAACTTGCGAATATCACAACTTTCTTGAACGATGTCTTGCAGGCACAGGAAAAGGGAAAAAGCACATGGGAGCCCTGGCAGGAGAAATTGCCTTCATCCTATTTTGAAAAGAGATGGGGCGCTGCCTGGCAGGATAAAGATAAGGAGTTCTGGGAAAAATTTAAGACGGGCATTAAAGACAGGATATCTAAGGCTAAGGAAAACGATTAGTTTAATTAGGCTATAGAAGGAGGCTTGATGTGAAACCGATTCGCTATGACCAGAAAGAAACGGAAAAAAACCTGAGAGAAGGTTACTGGGACAAGACTATTTTACCTGATTACTGGGACAGAAATGCCAGGAAATGGCCCGATAAAGTGGCCCTGGTCGATTCAACAGGGACCAGGCTCACCTGGGCCCAGGCGAAACAGAAAATAGACAGGATTGCCCTTGCCTTGATCAAAGACATAAAACTCCGGAGAGATGACAGGCTCATGGTGCAGTTGCCTAACTGTGTGGAGCAGGTCCTTGTACGTCTTGCCTGTGAAAAGGCAGGTGTTTTATCCATACCGGAAATGACCACTTTCCGCCAGACCGAACTGGCGGATATTGCCGGCAGGACAGGGGCGGTGGGTATTGTCATACCCAGGCAGTACAGAAAATTTGACCATTATGAGATGGCAAAAGAACTCCAGGCCGATCTGCCAAATTTGAAACATATTGTTGTTGCCGGTGAAGACGTTCCTGATGACTGCATTTCGCTCAAAAGTATCCTGGGTCATCCTTATGAGGAAGAATATGATCCTATTGAGTTTGATGCAAGAAAGCTTGATGCCGTAGAAGAGGTGGGCTTTCTGATTACCACTACCGGTACTACCGGTCTTCCCAAGCTCATTGAACACCGGATTGCGGCCCGAGAGGTATGGACGGCAAAATCCCACGTGAGAAACTGGAAACTCGGTCCTGACGATTGCGTGCTTGCCATTGCTCCACTGGCCGGGGCGGCAGGAGGAACGCCTGCTTATGTAACTGCACCGGTAGGAGGAGCCAAGATTGCTTTGGAGTATCAGTACCGCGGAGAGGAAACCCTCCAATTTATGGAGGATGAAAAAGCTACCGTTATCGCCCTGGTCCCAACCCAATTGGCAAGACTGCTGGAGTTACCACTGGACAAATATGATTTTTCATCCCTGCGCATAATAAAGACTGCGGGGGGATACTTGCCGCCGCCCTT
This sequence comes from Desulfobacterales bacterium, assembly GCA_021107495.1. GTDB lineage: Bacteria > Desulfobacterota > DSM-4660 > Desulfatiglandales > Desulfatiglandaceae > JAIOSR01. The sequence goes on from JAIOSR010000144.1 coordinate 2,475, forward strand.
GGCCAAGGAGGCGGAAGAAAGGTTCAATTGCCCCATACTTGGTACTTATGGTACCCAGGATACCGGGTCGATCTCAGGTGTGCCCATAGATGCTTCCGACGACCAGAGATATACCACCGTGGGAAGATTGCATCCGGGAATCGAGACAAAGATCCTGGACGATTCCGGGAACCGGGTGGAACAGGGAGGTGTCGGGACACTCTGGTTCAAAGGTCCGGGCAACTCTATCGGTTACTACAAGGATATTGAAAAAACCATGAGCGAAGCCTTTGATGAAGAAGGCTTTGCCACGCCCGGCGATCTTGTAACGTTAATGGATGACGGCTATCTCAAGATAATGGGCAGAAAAAAGAATATCATCATACGTGGCGGACAGAACATCTACCCCAGAGAGATTGAAGACTACCTCCTTTCACACAATAAGGTGACCAACACGGCCATTGTACCCATGCCTGACCCTGAAATGGGTGAGCGGGCGTGTGCCTTTGTCACTCTTAAAAAAGGAGAACCATTTACGTTTGAGGAGATGGTTGATTTCCTGAAAACCAAAAAAATAGCACCCTTTAAGCTACCTGAAAGGCTTGAGGTCTTAGAATCTCTTCCCCTTGTGGGCGAAAGCGGCAAAATTGACAACAAGGCCATGGTGCACATGATTAC
>JAIOSR010000327.1 GCA_021107495.1 Desulfobacterales bacterium
CTCTTTTCAAAGAGCCGCATAACCTTGCTGTGGCTCGAATCACGGCGGTCCTCTTTACAATTCGGCTCCGGACAGCCCCTTCGATGATAGCTCCTATTATGTTTGGCTGTCCCGCCTGTCGGAAGCCGATTGGTTAATGTATTTGGGGCGTGGCAGATGCGTTGTAGAGATAAAAATGCGCCTCTTTGAAAAGAGATCCGCATGCCTCGTGGCGGAACGCTGGTCTTTATTCGAGAGATGTCCGTATAAATTCGAGTTCCCTCATATATTGAGCAGATATTTTTATAGCTTCTCCACCAGAGTTTTTATCGCTGTCATATATTCGGATAAACCGCGCGTGAAGATGTCATTGTGATTGGCCCCCGGTATCTTGAGCATGGTCTTGTCAGGGGCCGGGCATGCTTCATACAGGGCCTTTCCGTCTGAAAAGGGTATGATATGGTCTAACTCTGCGTGTATGACCAGGGTGGGCCTGCCAAAGCCCTTTATCTTGTCCACGTTTCTAAAACCCGCCTCTTCTTTGAATCCCATGGCCTCTACATTGATACCCAAAAGCCTAAGCAGGGGACCGGCATAGGCAAAACCGCTCTCCACAATGAGCCCGTCTATCTCGCTTCCGTAATGGGACACAAGCTCAAGCACGGACGCACTGCCCAATGACCTCCCCATGACAATGAACGGGCCGGAATAAGCGTTTTCCCTGAGCCATTTCTGTACATAATCAAAGATCACGTGACAGTCCCGCATCATATTCGTGATCGTGGGTTCGCCTGTTGAGCGGCCGTAGCCACGGTAATCCGCGGCCAGAAAATTGATGCCAATGCGGTTGTACAAAGGTCCCATTTCATCGTAATCCGCAACGATCTCGCCGTTTCCGTGAAAGAACAGGATGGTCGGGGCCGATTTATCTGCATGGTGGAAGCGGGTCCCCACGATCACGTCGCCTTCGACCGGAACCAGCAGGTCCTCAGTATTGCCTTTTGAACCTGTTTCTCCCCATTCAGGTCTGGGATGAAAAAGGAACATGAGAATCTCCGGCCGGTCCAAGGCTGAATAATCAATTTGTGTAATATCTATCATCAAAACCACTCCGGATCGTAGGAGAGTCCCCGAATTTGTTGATGACTCACCACATTATTTCATAAAAGATCTTATGAAATCACCTATTTCACGTTTCCCCTCATAAACGCCATAATGGCCTTCACAAAGGATATCAGCTTTGAGTGAAAGGAGGAGATTGAGAGAGCGAATGTAGTCTTCCCTGTTTGAAAGAAGGCTTGGGTCCAATGGGCCGTGTATATCCTGACCAAAGAGCACTTTGAGACCTTGGGATTCGGTCACGTAAACCACCGATCCCGGGGAATGACCCGGTGTGTGAATCGCCTCTATGTGCCTGCCCCCCAAATCGATTTGTTCCCGAGCAAGGACGAGTTTCCTGTCGATAACAAAGGGCTCAAGGCTCGAGCCGTACCATTTGGCCGCGGTCACGGTATTGTCTCCCTGCTCTAAGAATCGGGCCTCCAGTTCGTGTGCCACGACTTTGCATTGAGCCATGTCTTTTATCTGCTTTGCACCGCCGGTGTGGTCATAGTGGCAGTGGGTAATCAGAAGATATTCGATTTCTTCCGGGTTCACACCGCATGCTCGGATATTTTTCAGAACCTTTTGTCGTGATCGGCCGCATCCCGCATCCACAAGGGTTGCGTGACCCGCGAAATTAATCAGATAGATGGCCGCGTCTTCGGGAGATGTAAATTCCCCGCCGCCCACCTGGAAAATCTCATCTGTTATTTTCATTTTTCTGCCGGTGCGACCAGGAGTTTCTGGCCCGGATAAATGGCCTGGTTTTTCTTCAGGTTGTTGAGGCGTAGCAGCTCATCCACTGCAATTCTATATTTTTGTGCGATCCGATAAAGACTTTCCCCGGCAATCACCTTGTGATAACTACCCTTAACCACGGGCGTCTGTTTCTTTTTGGTTATTCGCGGGGCCTTAGCTTTCGCGGCAGGCGCGGCCATTTTCTTTTGGAATGCGTCAATGCTTTTGGTCAATTTGTCTAATCGTTTTGCCTGCGATCTTCCGGATCTATCCGTTCTTGCAACAGATTGCTCCAGGCTTTTCCTCTGTTTTTCGATCTGGGCGAGTTTATTCTCCAGGCCCTCAAACTGCTTTAACTTCTGGCCAAGCAGGTCAATTTTCGCATCAATTGCAGCCAGATCCTCAGTGGAGACATTCCCGCCGCTTCCCAGAAATAAGGCGATAATAACACTCAGGATGAGAATCCCAGAGCCCCAGAGAACCAGGATTCTTATCTGGGGCTTGAAATCAGGGGATGTCCCACTGCCGCGCTGATTTTCATCGTTGCGTGTTGATGCCAGGTCATCGGCCATTCCTTCCATAATGTCTTCCATTTCCGAATTAGGCTCCTGGTCCATTTGCATCTCCTTTATGTGCTACAACACCTTTATGACAATACTGTAACTTCCCTTTTTTTGTCCTGAACCTATAAGTGTCTTCCCTGACACAATACCCGATCCCCTGAGTACTGCAATGGGTGAAAAAAACTGAACATCATCAAGCCTTGATCCGACTTCCAGGTTATCAATAAAACCTTGATCCACATCTGACACTATAACGCTTATAATGTTTCCGGTCTGAGAACTCACATCCAGAGCAAGCCCCTCGCCCTTTTGAGGTCCCTTATCCAATGTAATGATCACGGATATGATATCAAGAACAGTTTCTTCGTTTGTCTCAGTCGCCTTATCAGCGGTTGCGGCCTCTCTTCTCGGAAGTGTCTTATCGATTCCTTTTCTTTTCAGAATGGCTTCAATAAAAAAGCGTATTTTTTCCAACTGATCCGAAGGAAAAAAATCACCGTACAGCCACTTCTGATATTCAGCCAATGCACTTTTCAATGAAGAAACTGCAATGTGGCACCTTATTATATTTTTTGCTGCAGCAACACGAAGGGTGTCTCTTTTTAACAATTGCTCAAACTCTTTAATAGCCTGTTCAAATTGCCCGAACCCGAGCAGGGCCGCTGCTACTTCAAGGGCATATGTGTCGGTTTTTTTGTCTTTTGAAAGGAATAGTGATTCCTTGACAACATCCTCTTCCTTTAGGGACATCCTGGGTGATGCCCCTAACTTCTCAAAGCCATTCACATCGCTCTCTAATGCCTTGAGTCTTTTTGAGATAATCGTTATGAGCTTGTTTTTATTTTTCAGTCCCTCGCTTTTCCGTATCAATCTTGCTGTCTCTATGTATTTCTCCCTTGCCTCCGCAAAAAGGCTTTGGGATTGATAAACTTTTGCTTCATTGAAAAGTGATTGAATCTGTTTTGTTATATCCATCTTTAACTTCACCACCTACCGGCAAGTAGAACGGTTGTTACGTTCCATTTCATAACAGAAGTCAAGTTTCAGGCCCTTTTCAAACCTTTCTTGCATCTCCGGTGAGAGGATCTCGTAGATAAGCGATTTTGTCAGAGTAGATGATAGCGGCTGGGTCTTGAATTTTTTCAATTCCCCTAAATGCCGGAACATGGGTGGGTTGTCGACCGCAATATGGACATCAGAGGCCTTTATTTCCGCTGCCTTTCCCAAAATCTGGTCTATCTTTGCCATGGCATTTACCTGGAGGGTTCAGAAAAATGGTCGAATAGTTAAAGTGGCTGTGAAGATATTCCAGTGTACCCCGTGCTTTGGGCGGATTAACCCGCCATTGATTTGCTTTATATCTAAAGGGTATTCAGGAAATTTGTAAAGTTAAAAAATGCGAAGACATTTTCTGGTCAGACCTTTAATCCGGCAAGCCCGAATTTCTCGGTCAGAAAGGCGTCAAATTCGTCGTCATCCAGTTTAGCGCGCTGACCTAAAAACTCATCACTAAAGGGACCGCCGGAATAGACGGTTTTCGGGGCATCCGATAGTACGGCATCCACGATTAGATCTGCGATCAAGTCAGGTCCCGGTATGGAAACACCGCCAAACATCTTTCCTATCCCGGCCCCGGCTGCCTCATACACGGGCTTATAATCAGGATCGGTCCGGGCCATGACATCGCCGCTCATTTGGTTTCCCACCTCGTTAAATTCAGTGACGATAACCCCCGGACGAATTGCCACCACCCGTATTCCAAATGGACGCAGTTCCATGCGCATCGCGTCGCTTATGGCCTCCACGGCATGCTTTGACGCAGCATAAATCCCACCGGTCATGGGAAAGGTAAATTTTCCGACGATGGAACTGAGGTTCACGATTGTCCCTTTTCTCAACTTGCGCATTCCGGGCAAGCAGGCCTGTGTGACCCGAACCAGGGCAAATACATTCACCTCGAATAAACGTCTAATATCCTCAAGGCTGATATCTTCAAGGGCGCCCCTAATACTGTAACCGGCATTATTAATGAGTACGGAAACCGGCTCCGGCAGGCTCGAAATATAGCTGCTGAATTTTTCAACGTCTTCAGGATTCGAGAGGTCCACCTGTTTGGGAATGATTCCCTGAACCTGATTAGCAAGCTCATTAAGACGATCCATCCTCCTTGCCGCGGCAATTACCTGAAACCCTTTTTCCGCCAGTTTTTTGGCGGTTTCCTGTCCCATGCCGCTACTTGCCCCTGTCACCAAAGCTGTCTGTCCTTTTCCTTCCATTTTGACCTCCTGAAAAAAAGGAATAAAACCTTCTTGCCGTTTATTACAGCCTCGAAACACCGCCCTTCGGGCGTTGACTCTTCAATACGGAAAAGTTGACCTTCGGAGACTAACACATAATACATTTTATGGGAAGCTCAGTTCCCGTATACTGTCATAATCTCTCCGGCAAATCGATTTAAGGTCCCCGGATGCCTGTTTATACAAACGAGGTTATCGTATCTATTTGCCGAACAGTCCCTTTAGTTTGTCGCCCATACCCTCGACTACGCCCTGTTCCTTCTCCGGTTTCTTGTCGCCCGAACCCCTGACACCCTTTTTTGCGGCCGAAATTGCCGTAAGGCACGGGTTTTCATCGTCAGGGCTTTCACTGGCTAATGCCGCGGCAATGCCTACAGGGCCGAACAGCACCACACCGCCCACGGC
>JAIOSR010000350.1 GCA_021107495.1 Desulfobacterales bacterium
AAAGATCTCGATGCCCATATCCTGTCTGCATTAAAAGGACAGGATGACAGGACCAGAATCGATTTGCTTTCCCTGCTTTCTCCCGAGGCAGGCCAGGCCGCCATTCAGGTGTTCCTGGAATTATCAGACCCTGAAAAACCCGAGCTTATGACGGCCATTGTCAAAGCGGCCAAACGGCTTCCGGCCCGCCTCTCATCTGATTTGATCCTGAATGTCTTTAAAACCAGTCAACATCCCCAGATAAAGGCATATGCGTTGGCCGGTCTTTACCGGCAGTCGCCTCAAAAGTGTAAAAAAATCATTGGTGTATGGCTTAAATCTTCCATCACCCAGGAACGCAAAGCAGGTATCATCGCTGCAGGTGAGTCAAAAGACAGCGCATATGTTTCCAGACTAAAGGAGATGTTGGATCAGGAAGGGGACAGCTCGACCCTGCCGTTTATATTTCAGGGGCTTTACAACCTCGGGGCCGAAGATATAAATGCTTCGGTCCTTCCCTATCTCATTCACCCCCTGGAACGAGTCCGTTCTTCAGCCTTAGAAGCGATTGATATTACTGACGATGACACTTTAAGGCGGGTCATCGCACTGATTGATGACCCTTCAGAGCAGATCCATCTTCTTGCAAAAGAAAAGATTCATTCTGCTTCTTATAATAATGCCCAGGTCCTGGTGGAATCGCTCGCCATACCAAGACGAAAAGTCAGAGAAGGTATATTCGAGCTTTTGGAATCCTTGAACATAAAGGATTTGGACCTCTTTAGATTTGCCCGTTCCCAGATTGAGAAGGGTTACACGTATATGGTGGAAGTAGATGGCATTCGTCATCTCCCTGAGAGTCGTGAAAGGGATCTGCTCATGGATCATTTAGACCAGAAAAGGCTCTTTCAGATTGAAAACGTTCTCAGGGTCCTGGCTACAGAGGACCGGTCCGGGAAAATGAAAACCATCTGGAGGGGAATATCCTCGGCAGATGAGCGTCAACGATCAAACAGTGTGGAGGCGCTGGAGGATTTGATGGATCCTTCTCTGGGTAACATACTTATACCTCTTCTGGAAGATCGACCGGCGTCCGAGCGCCTGTCAATCGGCAGAAAGAATTTTAATTTGCCCAATTTCGATCCCAATACAGATGACCTGTTCGCTCACCTCCTTTCCAGAAAAGACTGGGTTACCATACTTCTTACCCTCCATCTTGCAGTCAGGAAGGGCGGCGAAGGGATTGATCGAGAGATCGTCGAACCTCTTTTGGACTCGGAAAATGACTATATCCGTTGGATGGCTCAATGCTTTATCACCCTTGAAAACGAAGATACCGCCGGAAGGGAGGCACTTATGGCAACAGAAATCTCTATCCCGGACAAGATAATACACTTGAAAGGGATACACATATTTAAAGGCCTTTCCGTAAGCGAATTGTCTGCCGTGGCATCGGTTACGGAAGAGGTGGTTTACCCCGAAGGTGAGATGGTTATCAAAGAAGGAGAATCCGGAGAGACGATGTATCTGATTACAAAAGGTGAGGTGTCTGTAATTAAGGGACAGGGAACGGAACGTGAAATCGAACTGGACCGAATCGGCGTTGGGGATTACTTTGGCGAGATGGCCCTGTTTGAAGGTGATGTCCGGTCCGCCACAATCCGCACATCCGAACAGTCAAACCTCTTAGTCCTCCACAAGCGGGAATTTGCAGAAATCGTAAGGGAATACCCCCAAATTGCCCTTCGGATCTGTAAGGTCCTGAGCCAGCGTCTCAGAGAACTGCACCAGAAAATCCGGGGTTAAAAAATTTATCCCATGCCCCACATCTCTCTTACTATTGAAGAAATCTTAGGACCGGACGGGTTGCTGACCAAATCTCTCGAGGGCTTTGAGTTCAGGGCTTCTCAAATGCAGATGGCCCTCCTCATTCAGGATTCCCTTCAACAAAATACCCCTGCAATAGTTGAAGCGGGCACCGGCACCGGAAAGACCTTTGGGTATCTTGTGCCACTTGTTTTGAGCAAAAAAAAGGGGGTCATCGCCACCGGGACCAAGAATCTTCAGGAACAGGTCTTTTTTAAGGACATCCCCCTCCTTGAAAAGACGACCGGTCTTAAAATTGATGCCATGATCATGAAGGGAAGAAAAAATTACCTGTGTCTTCACAGATACTATCAGTATTTCTCCCAGCCCTCGCTTCTGGAAACAGGCCCGGAAAAAACCAGGCAAAAAATGGAGGCATGGCTTGGAAAGACAAAGTTTGCAGATCGCGCCGAGATTTCCTGGTTAGCGGATAATGACACGCTCTGGGATGCGCTCTCCGCCACATCAGACCAGTGCCTTGGTGCAGACTGCAAGTTTTTGGATGAATGTTTTTTGAGCAGGCTTCGCAGCAAGGCTGCCAAGTCTAAAATAATCATCGTGAACCATCACCTTTTTTTTGCCGATATGAAAGTGAAAAGAGGCGGGTTCGGCGAAATTATCCCCCGCTTCCAGGTGGCCGTGTTTGACGAAGCCCACAGGGTAGAGGAAGTCGCCACCTCTTTTTTGGGAGAAACCCTGAGTACCAACCAGATGATGGAGTTGGTAAATGATCTGGAAAAAGAGACAAAGGATTCTAAGCACATAGACAAAAACAAGCTGAGAAAACACCTGAATGCCATAAGGACCGGTGCTGAAAGACTGAGGATTCTCTTTAATGACAGGGAGGATAAGGGCAGACTGGACAATGAAACGCTCTCGATAATGAGTAAGGGCCCGGCCCGGGAGATCCGGCAGGGGCTCAAATATATCCATGAAAAGGCAGGTTTCGGGGAATCGGATAATGCCGCATTGGAGGCAATACCCGTACGCGCAAGAGACTTAGAGGATCTCCTGGATCAAATCCTGAAAAAAAGAGATTCAAAATGGCTAAACTGGTATGAAAAGCGAAAAAGGAGCCTTATGCTCCACGCATCCCCCCTTGATATTTCCGGCAGAATGAACGAACTACTTTATGAAAAAGTGCAGGGTGTCGTGTTTACCTCTGCCACCCTTTCCACAAACAGGACCTTTGATTACATCCGCTCGCGCTTGGGCCTTTCAGACTCCTTAGAGGGAATTTATCCTTCCCATTTCGATTTTACGACCCAGACGCTCATGTACATTCCGAGGGACCTGCCGCCCCCCAATGCGCCTGATTTTGCCTTGAAGGTGGCAGAAAGGGTGATAGAGATCCTTAAAATGACCCAAGGCCGGGCCTTAGTGCTGTTTACCAGTTACCACAACCTGAACGTTGTTCATCAAATATTAGAAGGCAGGACACCTTATACCATTCACAGGCAGGGCGATGCGCCCCGCTCTCTCCTTTTGGAAAAATTCCGAAGGGATATCCACTCGGTGCTTTTGGCCACGGGCTCTTTCTGGCAGGGCGTGGATGTGCCGGGCGAGTCCTTGAGCTGTCTGATCATAGACAAGCTCCCTTTTGACTCCCCGGGTGAGCCCTTGGTTGCTGCCAGGATCGATGCAATACGCGACAAGGGCGGAAACCCTTTCATGGAGTACCAGGTCCCCTCGGCCATTATATCCCTGAAGCAGGGGTTGGGGAGGTTGATAAGAAAAAATTCCGACAGGGGCATCTTGTCCGTGCTGGATACCAGAATCGTGACCAGCCGGTATGGCAGATTTTTC
>JAIOSR010000528.1 GCA_021107495.1 Desulfobacterales bacterium
AACAAAAAAGAGCATAGGATCTTTTCTGGACATCACGAATCTCAAACGGACCCGGGAGGCCCTTTATAGAAACGAACAGCGTTTGCGCAATATGATTGAACACTCCCTTACCGGTATTTCCATAGTCCAGGATGACCAGGTCATTTTTCAAAACATTGAACAGGAAAGACTTTTTGGTCCTTTACCCAGGAAATCCATATTAGCTGATCTCGAGATCATCCATCCCGAGGACGTTGAAAAGGTAAAAGAGTTCTACCAGGGGATCACCTCGGGGAAATTTCAACCCCTGGATCTGGATTTCAGGTTTTACCCCTCCGGCCCCGAAAGCTACAGGCCCGACATGAAATGGGTATACTGTCGCGTGAGCTGTATAGAATATCAAGGAAAAGAGGCGATGTTGACCAACACAATGGATTTGACACAGGCCAAAGAACTGGAGCGTCTGTTAATGATACAGGATAAGATGAGTTCTTTAGGGCGGGTAGCGGCAGGCATTGCCCACGAGATAAGGAATCCGCTCTCGGGCATCAATGTCTATTTGAATACCTTGGAAAAAATCTATAAAAGGGGACAGCATATAGAAAAATCGGAAGAAATTATAAGGCAGATGCAATCGGCTTCAGGCAGGATTGAGTCTGTTATCAGGAGGGTTATGGATTTTTCCAGACCGGGCGAACCCAAGTTCGTTTCAATAGATATAAACACACCTATTCGGGAAGCCATCGAGCTTTCTTCTGTAAGCCTGCGAAAAAGAGGCGTAAAGATTGAAGCCTCCCTGGCTGAGGATCTGCCATCATGCCGCGCAGATTCGCAATTGACAGAACAGTTGGTTTTAAACCTGATTACCAATGCGGCTGAAGCCATGAAAAAGATTGATGGGGATAAGAAAATAGAGATAAGCTCCTCAATTGAAAATAACCATATTATAGTGAGTATTTCCGATTCCGGTCCGGGAGTCCCTTCGAATATAAGAGACAAAATATTTGACCCTTTTTTTAGCACCAAGAACGACGGTACGGGGATAGGCCTCAGTATTGCTCAAAGAATAGTCACGGATCACGGTGGTTCTTTGACAATATCTCAGAGTAAATGGGGGGGGGCCGAATTCACGATTAAAATACCCGGAATCAAAGAATCAACTCATTGATTCCGGGTATTGGGTGCTGGGTATTGGGTATTAGGTATTGGGTATTAGGTACTTTGGAGTTGGAGGTCAGGGAGGCGAACCGTATGATGCCATATTCCATATATATCGTCGATGATGAAAACACAATAAGGGAAGGGGTTGGCATGGCCCTTGAGGCGGATTATTCGGTGAAGGCCTTTGCCACAGCCGAGAGCGCCATGGATGCCATAAAGAAAAATTTTCCGGACCTGGTCCTTCTTGACATCGGTCTGCCGGGCATGAATGGGATCGAAGCCCTTGGTCTAATTAAAGATTTGTCCCCGGATATTCTGGTCATCATGATAACCGCTTATGAAGATATCAAAAACGTGATCTCCACCATGAAGTTAGGCGCCTACGATTATGTGGTGAAACCCCTGCACATGGATGCCCTGGAGGTGACTATTGGTAATGCCCTGGAAAGCATCAGGTTAAGGAAAGAGGTTCAGGCCCTGCATGAAAAATATCTCAAAGAGAACCTTCCCTGTTTTGTAGGCGAAAGCGATGCCATACAGGATGTGATGGGGTTTATAGGAACGGTGGCAAAAAGCCCTGACACCCCGATTCTCATTATCGGTGAGACAGGGACGGGAAAGGAATTGCTTGCCAGTGCCATACATTACAGGAGCCCCAATTTCAAAGGGCCTTTTATGACTGTTAACTGTGCAGCCATCCCGAAGGACCTTATCGAGAGCGAGCTTTTCGGATATGAAAAAGGGGCCTTCAGCGGGGCTGCTCCATCAGGAAAAAACGGGTTGATAGAAGAAGCGGAAAACGGGACACTCTTTCTCGATGAGGTTGGGGACCTGGCCATGGAGGCCCAGGCCAAACTTCTCAGATTTCTTGAAATGGGAGAATTTTACAGGGTAGGCGGTACAAAGAAATTACGAATACAGACAAGAGTGGTCTCTGCTACCAATAAAGATTTACACACTATGATAGAAAAAGGCCGGTTTAGAAAGGACCTCTATTACCGTTTGGGAGTTATTGAGGTACAGGTCCCTTCACTGAATGAACGCCGCGATGATATTCTACCAATTGCCAGGCATTTCTTATATGAGTTCAGTCACAAATTTGATAAGACATTTACCGGCATTTCTGCCCGGGCTGAAAGCGCTTTGAGAGAGTATCTCTGGACAGGTAATGTTCGTGAGCTGAAAAATACTATTGAAAGAGGTGTCCTGACCGGAAAGGGACCGGAGCTAAAGCTAAAGGATCTCGGCACGGGTAAACCGTATGGAGCAGAAGCACTCAAGCAAGTAAAGAGTGAAGCAGCATTCCCCCCTCTTCCGGATACGGGTATCGATTTTTCCTCCATACAGGAATCCCTGGAAAAACACTATATTAAAGAGGCACTTAAGCTAACCGGGGGCAATGAAAGCAAGGCGGCAGCCCTTCTCAACATCAATCACCACACCTTCCGTTACCGCAGAAAGAAGTTGCTAATCCAATAAATCAAGCCCACCCGGAAGGATCTGACCAAACGGTTTGGAAATCCTTTCATAATCGGGGTTCTCTACGCTCCTACTCTTGATATTATTCCACCGGATCTTATCGATTTCGCAATTTTTCTAAAAAGATTTCGAAATTCTTCTAAATTTCATGTGCCTGTCAGAATCTTTTAAAAGCTAAGTATTTGAATTTAAGCTGTTAAATCGATTCCGTTTTAATGGCATCTTTAGTGCATAAAAAGATCACATCGTAAAAAATGAATAGGTATCTTGCTAAAACCGGCCGGAGGAAAAACCAGTGAAGATAATAGACATTTTTCTGATAACTTGTTTAAGTTTTTCAGCCCTGTGGAGCGTTTTCGCAGTGATGCTAATAATATCTTTTTGATTAGCAACCCTG
>JAIOSR010000387.1 GCA_021107495.1 Desulfobacterales bacterium
ATCAAAGGGGACGACAACGCCCGGAACCAATTCATTGAAAGGCTTAAAGAGTCACTGAAAACCGGTTGATTCCCCTCAAGACCCCTCCTATTCCTCTATGATGATGGCATCCCCTGCGCATTCAGTTGCGGCCTGTCTTACGACATCCTCCAGGTGTTTCGGGACTTCTTCAACGAGAATGTGCGATATCAATTCATCCTCATCGTACTGAAAGACCTCCGGGCACAGCTCGTTACAATTCCTGTCTCCCATACATGATTCTTTGTCAATCCTGACTTTCATGGTTCCCTCCTTAGAAAATAGTTGATAAATGCCGCTCTATCTCCGCCTTTGGCAAAGCACCCACCAGCGAGTTAACCTGGTTCCCGTTTTTAAACAGAACATGGTAGGTATGCTCTGAATACTATACCGTGATGTTGTTGCAGGATTTTCATCAACATTCAGTTTTGCAATCTTCACACGGCCTGCATATTCTGATGCCAATTGTTCAAGCACCGGTGCTACCATTCGGCAGGGACCGCACCAGGGTGCCCAGCAGTCAACAAGAACCGGACCCGAAAAGGATAAAACTTCCCGGCTGAAGGTTTGATCCGTGACATTCAAGGGAATAGCAGTGGAACTTTCCACGTTCAATGGTTTCCGGCATTTACCGCATATTGGGCCTTCGCCTAACCTTTCTTTGGGAATCCGATTCTTGGCCCCGCAAGCGGCACACGTCACCACAATGCTTTCATGATTCATTGTAAGCCTCTGAAATACCCAATTTCTTTTTTGCTATAGTCGTGGATCGATATGGCCGGGTCCGCCACACTCGGGCGTATAACAGGTGACGTTCAGAAAATCACACTTTTTCTTGCACTGAGGGCATACGTCCGGTGGTGTAGCAGCCGTGATGAGAAAGCCGCACTCGCCACACTTCCAGAAGGTCTGACCGCATTGAGGGCAGATATCTCCTGCGAACTTACCGTCGGCAGTGTAACCACAACTGGCACATACATGTTTCTCCTCTTTGTTTTCCATTCTTTTTCCTCCTTTTTATTTGATTCTAGGTTAAAGGTTAGAACTACATAAAGGATTTGTTGTTTTTTGATTCATCTTTTGATAAAAGCTAAACATTGTTTTATTAAGATCAATTTATTCAATGAAATTAGGCTGTTTGATCCAGAGGGGGTTTTCAGATGATCATACGGTGCTACGGGGCAAGAGGATCAATACCCGTTTCGGGCAAGCAGTATCTCAAGTACGGCGGCGATACTACCTGCCTCGAAATACGGAGCAAGAACGATGAGATCATTATTGTGGATGCAGGCTCCGGAATCAGACGTCTGGGAAATAAATTATTGGGCGAGCAACGATATGAGTATAATATCATTTTCACCCATTCTCACATGGATCACATCCTTGGGTTTCCATTCTTCAAACCCATATATAATGACAAGGCCATTATTAATCTCATGGGATGTCCCACGACGCAGGGTGATATCAGCAAGCTTCTGTCAAGGGCAATGAGTGCACCTTTCTTTCCTATCCAGTTTGAGCAACTAAAGGCGAAGATCAATTACACTGCTGATTGTCCGATTTGCTTTAGTATTGATTCAATTGAGATCTTCCCCATCAACTTGAGTCATCCTAATGTGGGAATTGGGTATAAATTCATAGAAGATGAAAAAACATTTGTGTTCCTGACCGACAATGAGCTCGGATACAGACACAGGAATGGGATGACTTTCGATGAATATGCTGATTTTGCAAAGGACGCTGATTTGCTCATCCATGATGCGGAATACACCCCTGAACAGTACAAATCCGTCAAAACCTGGGGTCATTCAAACTACATTGACGCCCTTAATCTGGCCCTTACGGCTCGTGTCAAAAGGTTCGGGCTCTTCCACCATAACCAGGACAGATCCGATGCAGACCAGGATCTGATTGTCAGAGAATGCAGGGATATTATAAAAAGCAAAAACAGGGACATGGAATGTTTCGCCTTAACACAGACAACCGAATTAACACTCTAAGGTTTATTTGTAATTCTTCCTGATCTGACATTACCCTCGGCCATGCCGGGCTTAATATAGAGATTGTATCCCTTCACTACATGGGAACGAAGTTGTTTGCCGTGAAGTATTCTTCTTTTAGCATTTCCAGTTGCCTCTCAAATGCAACATAATGATCCTCTTCCCATTCAGCCAACTCATTGTAGAATTGTCTCACCTGTTCATTATTGGCCGCGCTGGCACAGGATCGGTAATATTTCATGGCATCCAGTTCCAGTTTCATGCCGATACTCAGGGCGCTTACTTCAAAGTGGCTGTCCTTGATCCTTTCCTTGATTTGTTCGCTGAAAATAGGGTTGTCTGCATGCTTGAATTGTTTCTTGTCCATTTTTTTGGAAAAATCGTAATCTCCATTGTCCAGAACAGATTTGTATTGGTGCCGCAGGTAATTAAAATGACCCATCTCTTCTTCAGCCATAGATGAAAAGGTCTCTTTCCCCACGGGATCATTGGTGCTTTTGGCCGCATTTTTATAAAACTCATGCCCTGTTAACTCTGCCTCAATAGCCGTCTTTAATCCCTTTAAAATATCTTCAATCTGTTTATCCATTTTCCCCTCCTTTTATTAGTAAATATGGAATTTACATTACTGGATCATTTCTTGATTAGTTGTGATTGATTAAGGCGAAATAAATAGATTGTTTCCAATTGAGCAAGCATTATCCCAGAGGGTACAAGGATTCAAGGGATCGAGGCCTGCCCTGTCGCGACTCTATGATTACTTAAAATATAGGCTAAACTTCATAATGATGATGGTTTATTGACAATCCAATAAGGTTAATGGGTCTGGCCCAGGGGTTCGAGTGACCCGCCACAGAACAGGCGGATAAAAATGCTAAAGAATTACAACTAATTGAAAGCGCTGAGAAAGTCTTTAGAAAACAAAACCTTGAATCCTTGAACCCTCGAATCCTTGGCCCCTCTTCTCCAACCCGTCCTCCGTAGCAGGCAGTCCACCCTCCGTAGCAGGCAACTGCGGAGGACGGGCTGCGGAGGGTGGACTAAATTGGAGAAGAACCACATTATTTGACAGGTTTGGTAAACGGCATAACCAGCAACTGGTGGAAATTTAATTTATCAGGTTTATGGTAGGCACCCACGCCTATACGGATTTTGACCTGATCCACACTTGTAAGAAGAGTACCTAAGATCCTGTCCCAGAGCGAAAATATGGTACCGTAGTTGGTGTTTCTCTCTTTGATTTTGACGGAGTGATGGATTCGATGCATGGAGGGGGGCACGAATAAAATCCACCATAGGGTTTCGAACGACTTGGGGACTTTCAGGCTGCTGTGGTGGAACTGGGCACAAAGTACCAAGGCGCTTTCAAATATCAACACCCCCATGGGGCTCGCCCCTAAGAAAAATATCAAAGATATCTTTATAACTGCCGAAATGGCCAGTTCCCCAATATGAAATCGTGTGGCTGATGATACATCCATGTTCAGGTCGCTGTGATGTACCCGGTGAAATCTCCAGAGAAAAGGCACTTCATGATTCAGGAGATGCCAGACATAGAGCATGAAATCCATGAACGCGACCGTGACAAGGATCTTGAGCCAGGTTGGGGCCTGAACCATACTCAGTATCCCTAACTTATTCGCCTGCGCGTATGTTGCCGTGTACACTATGGCGGTCGAGAAGATCAGGTTAAGCAGGATACTGTTAAAAAGTGTTAATGCGAGGTTGTTTATCCATCGTTTAACTTTGGACACGGAACTGGGCCTGTATGGGATCATAATTTCCAAAGAGAGAAATAAAAACAGCACTCCCCAGAATAATAAAAGCCTTATAAAGGATTCAGTTATGTTAAACATCATATTTCTCCCTCATACATCTTATGGCATAATCAAAATTATTTTGCTGCTTTGCAACGACTGTATTCGCCCTTTCCTCATGCCCTTTGTTCCATTAGACGACCCAGGGCCTTAAGGTGGGCCTTTTCTTCTTCTGCTATATCGAAGAGAACGGCCTTGCTTTTCACGTCCTTGGATTTTTCGGAATATCTCATATAGAGGTCCATGGCCTGGGTCTCAAGCATCATGGCAATGCTGAGCACATCGGGCAATGTCTTCATTGAGTCAGTGTTTTTTTCCAGGAATTCGTCGGTAGTAAAACCGCCCTCCATCACATCAGTGACGATATCATCTTCGAATGTCTCCATATCGGTTACGGTTGGTTCGAGCGTGATATATAGATCAAAAAGCCTTTTTTTGTGATTTTTTTCGATCTTCGCAAGCTTATTAAGCAGTCCGACCACCTCCGGATCATCCATCCTCTCAGACAAGCTTTTGTAAAATCCTGCAAGCCCGTCTTCCATTCCATAGGCGAGAACGATGATCTCTTGAGATGTCTCATCACCTCTCAATAGAACCATGCCCATCTCTGCAGGGCCGAACGCTGTAAGGCCCTCCCAGGCCTTAATCCCCCCCTTCAAATTATAGACTTCATTGAAACCTTTACCTGCCAATAGCTGCGCAGCGGCACGGCTGCGCCCGCCCATGGCTCAGTATGCTATGACAGGCTTTTCAGGGTCCAGTTCCCCAAGCCGATCAGTCAGCTCGGGCAAGGGCAAAAGCTTGGCCCCCGGAATCCGGGCTTTTTCATACTCCTTTGGCTGACGGACGTCCAGAAGGGTAAATGTACCTTCCTTGTTTTTATCAATGTAGGCCTTGGCCTCTTCCGTATCCATATTTTTTACGGGAGTCAAAAACTGTTTCCATCTCATCATCTTTTTCCTCCTGACATTAAACAATTTAAAACGTCCTAACTGCCACTTTTTTTGGGGCTGAGAGTATATTTGGTCACCATATGGTGAGGGTTATAAGACTCCTTGGCTTTTCTTAAACCTTCAATACCAAGGTCCTGTTCTCGATTGATGTACTCAACATTAGACCATTTGTTACTGCAAAAGAGTTGGTTCATTGCACTATAGAGGCCTGGAATTTCAGGATTGGCCTTCTCAAAATGAATGATTACGGTATCGGTGTTTAGTGACTCTCCCAGGGAAAAGGCTTCAATAGTGGAATTGATCTGAATAGCACCTCCTTGATAATCAAGCTCTTCAAAATGGGTGAGGGCTTCATATATGGCGTAATCCTCTGCAAGAAGGTCCGGTTTGTCAGCACACTCTTTTATCCGGCACCATTTCTCCTGCATATCAAGCAGACACTCCACAAGCTCTATATCCAGGTGGCGATATTCGAAAGTATAATGTTTAATGAATCGGTTTAGAAGGTTTTTCTTTTTATGATATTTTCTGCCGGCTAACCGGATGAGATCGAGAGTGCGGTAGACATAATCACTATTGTCTCGATCCAAAAACGAAGCGTAACGATCGTGATCCACATATTTTTTGACGAATCCCTCGCTTGCTCTACAAACCTTCACTTCCGGATTGAGCTTTTTAAGTTGCTCGCAAAGGATATCGAGGGCTTTCCTTTTATTCCCCGGGCCAATAGGTGTCAGGCAAAATGGTAACATCCCAACAGGTTGGAGAATAATCAGCAGGCAGTTTTCCCGCTGAAGCCAGATGGGATTGTAATGATGCCGCCAGATAAAGAGATTCGTAAAGGTTAACTCAGAAGTCTCAGGAGGGTCTTGAAGAAAGAAGCGGTCAAATATCTCTTTATGTTGGATCTCTATCGGTTTAAAATCATCCGGTGCCATTTGTATCCCATACCTTTTATTTATATCTTTTCCGCAATTATACCGGCAATTGCCTTGCGATTTTCTATAATTCCCTCTCGATAGCGAAGGCACCGAAAATCACGGAACATGTCAAGGAGTTCATTGTGTTTGAGCAGATGGTCCGGGTTCTTGGGTTTGCCAAACCTGGCCTGGTCAACGATAAAGGTTTCATATACTACCATAGCCCCGGTGCGCAGACCATCTTTAATCCAGGGGATAAGGGGGCGGTGCAGATAATTGAAGCAGATAATGACGTCATATGCACCTTTCTCAATATGATAGTTACCCTCCAGGTCAGCCACCAGGGCTCTGAGATTTACATCGGACTTTCGAGAAAGTTCTAAAGTACTCCTCACCGCTTCCGGAGATATGTCAACCCCTTCCACTTCAAGACCCATCCCCGCCAAATAAACTGAGTTACGGCCGTTGCCCATGGCTATGTCGAGAGCACGCCCCTTAGGCAATAGGTCTATGTTATCAACGAGAAACTGAGACGGGTTAAGCATGTTTTCGTGATTAGCGATTATCTACCCTCAACAGAAAGTGCCGCTCGTTTGCACCCGATTAAGAAGCAGTGAGATGTAATCCTTAAGAGCAGGGACTCAATGATGTTTTTGGAACAATTAGGACTAAATAATCTTATATAATATTTTTTGACATACAAATAATTTTCCCATAATATTAGTCCAAAAGAGAATTTGACAAGGAGGAGAAAATCATGAATTTTGAGTCTTTTGAAGAGATTGTCAGTTTTGCCATAGAGAAGGAGAAAGAAGCGGTCGATTTTTACGAGGATGCGGGTGGCCGGGCAACCCATTCCGGGGCTAAAAAGACATTTGATGACTTTGCAAAAGAGGAAAGAAAGCATCAGGCCCTGTTAGAGGGTATCCTAAAAGGTGAATTTAAATTGTCCGACTACAAGTTTGAGTGGATTCCTGATATCAAGCGAAGTAATTATATTGTGGACCTGGATTACGAAAAGGGAATGCCGTATACGGATATTTTAAGGATCGCAATGAAACGGGAAGAAAAATCTTTGCAATTGTACAATGACCTGGCGGAAAATGCGGAAATGGAGGAACTTAAAGAATTATTCAAGATGCTGTCACAGGAAGAAGCAAAGCACAAGCTTGGTCTTGAAACGCTATATGATGATCAGATGGAAAAAATGGGAGATTAGAGAGGTTAAAACATCGAATCGTCTAAGCTGATATCAGTGTTGAAAGTCACTTTCTTCGGCCAGGATCATACCCTCCCCGGGATAAACCAAACGATCCTCAATCGGTGTACTCTTTATGGCTTGAGGCCAATTCCCAGGCTGTGGGTCAGGCCCCTCCTGTGCTGCGGCAGTAGGTTTTTTGTCCTTCATTTTGGGATTTTTTCTGATATCAACACCCGCTATCTGGACACTGAACTCGATAGGGATGTTGTTGGGGTCGAAGGTGTAGATGGAGTGGATGAACCCGTGATCGAGGAGCTCGGACACCCAGATATCCGAGGCCTCAAGTCTGTCCTTCAGATTCCAGAGATCGTCCTCGCATGCAACCTCAAATGAGACGTGATCGAAAGCAAAGGGACCGTTAACAGGCACCCCGTGATCCTTTTCCGGGATTTTTTCAACTTCCGGCCACTCGAAAAAGGCGATCATATCGTGCTCGGATATCTCGAAAAAATAGTGTCGGTAGCCGGGCCGTCCGAGACTCGCCACCAGGCGCATACCGAGCAGGTCCCGCCAGAAGCGGATTGTCATATCAATGTCTCTGGTAGCCATTGCTAAGTGATTTATGCCGGTATATTTCACCATGTTACATCTCCTGCAAAAGCCAAAGGGCTATATTTATAACCTGGCTTGACGCACAACGTCTATTTTTGTAGATTATCACAGGTGAAAATTATAAAATGAGGCGATATCCCGTCACCCGTAATCAGTCATCCTTGCCGTTATTAGAAAACAGGGGGTTAAATTATGCCCGACAAAACGGAAAAAAACCTTGCCTATGCGTTTGCTGCGGAATCTAAGGCAGCCGTCCGAAACGAAGCTTTTGCAATGAAGGCCGATTCGGAAGGATATGCCCAGATAGGTCGCCTTTTTCGTGCCATCTCGGATGCGGAATCAGTCCATGCCCGAAGATATCTTTTGCAGATGCGCGGCAAGATAGGATCGACCGAAGAAAATATCGAGAGGGCTTTTCAGAATGAGATAAAAGCCAACGTGGAGGAGTACCCCAAACTGATTAAAGATGCATCTGATGAAGGAAAAGCAAAAATATTAAAGGCCTTTTCCCAGTCCCGCGATGTGGAAAGCCGCCATGCCCAGCTTTATAAAAAGGCCATGAACGACATGCTGTCCGATCGTCAGACCGATTATTACGTATGCCAGGTTTGTGGTTATGTCAGCGAGGATGAGGCTCCCGATAATTGTCCCGTCTGCGGGGCCGTAAAAGGAAAATTTAAACTTGTAACCTAATTTGCCGTAACTCATAAAACCCGGCCTCAT
>JAIOSR010000314.1 GCA_021107495.1 Desulfobacterales bacterium
AACTTTTCATTTTCTGCCTCGCAAATTTCAACCCTATCTATCTGTGTTCGTCTATAAAAAAATGGAAACGCCGCCGAAATATATTGATCCAGAACAATTTTGCCTATATCATGTAGCAGACCTGCAGTATAGGCTACTCCGGGAGATGCCCTGTTTGTATATTCCGCCAGTTTTTCAGCAACCATTGCTGTCCCCATGGCATGATTAAAGAGCCCGCCCTTACAAAGAGAATACCCTTGTATGGCGTCAGAAAAATAGAGGTCAAGGGAAGCAGACAGAACCATTTGAAGAAGGAGTTTCTCGCCTAAAACAACCAGGGCTCTGTCAATAGAGTCAACTTTTTTCCTCAGACCGATAAAGGCTGAATTACTTAGTGTTATGATCCTGGCACTTATGATTTGATCCTGTTTGATCTCCCTGGCAATTTCACCCATATCATAATCCCCTTCATTGGTCATTCGGGCTATCTTCAGGGCTACCTGAGGAATGGGGCGAACAAGATGGATCGTATCGGCGATCTCATCAGGGCTCGGCTTTTTGAAATTTTCTTCGGCAGGAAAAGGTTGATCAATCATAGGTAGGATTGAGCTTTCGAATGTATCCAGATCGAAACTCAGCCGGCAACAAATGCACCCACCGGTTTCGGATTTAGCAACAGGGATTCCCTCCTCCCCTAAAATTGTCTGAACGATTTCAGCCGTTCTCCCGCCAATATCGAGATCAAGGTCCAGACTATTCACCGGTCCCACCAAAGCTCCGCCGGCGATGCATGCTTCCATACTATTTCTGCTGGCACCGGCCTTATAAAGGGCTTGGATAAAAAGGGGCATGCCTGTTGTTGCATAAGCAATGGGATTCAATGGCTTGCTAAGCCCTGTCGGTTTTGGAAGAAGAAGATGAATCACTCCCCCTACTTTCGCTTCCTTATCCCAAATGGCAACACCAACACAAGTCGCCAGATGGGCCTCTAACATCTCCCTTTTCTTCCCGCCGGTAACGTAATTTCCGGACCCAACATATCTTATTCTCGATTTTGTTATTGTTTTCATGCTGAATTATCCCTGCATTTCTTAATGCAGAACCCTTTTTATACTTTGCGACAGTTTACTGATATTAAATGGCTTCTGTATAAAACCGTCACAACCACGCTTTAATATCTCTGTGGCCCGACCGTCAATGCCGTATCCGCTGGAAAGAAGTACTTTTACCTGAGGATTTATTTCCTTCAATTTGTCATAGGTTTCTCCGCCACCCATTTCCGGCATGACCATATCAAGGATGATCAGATCAGGCGCGGAGGTCAAATAGTGCGCCTTGTCAAATATTTCTATGGCCTCCCTTCCACTTCTGGCTGTGACGACCTTATATCCCATACTTTTAAGAATCTCCTGGCCAACGTCAACAATCACCTCCTCATCATCTACAAGGAGAACTGTCCCCGAACCTTTTTGGACTTCAGTCGATAACTCCGTTTTTGTTTCAACCGCCTTAAAAGAGGCAGGGAGATAGACACTAAAGGTTGTTCCCTTATCCTTTTCACTGTCGACATTTATGAAACCACCATGGTTTTTGATGATACCATAAACGGAAGCCAGTCCCAATCCTGTTCCCCGGCCCATCTTCTTGGTAGTGAAAAACGGCTCAAAGATTCTTTTCTTTGTCTTCTCATCCATCCCCATACCGCTATCGCAAATAGTCATTTCGACATAGTTTCCGGGTTCTATTTGAAATGGCTTAACATTGGTTTCATCAAGGGTAATATTTTTTGTCTGAAGCCTTAATCCTCCACCTTCAGGCATTGCCTGCCAGGCATTGACGTAAAGGTTCAACAAGACCTGCTCGATCTGCCCCTGGTCTACCTCCACTGTCCAGATATCTTCTTGATATTTCACATGCATATTTATTTCTTTTTTTGTTCTTCCAAACATGTTGGAGGTTTTTTTTATCAGTTCATTTATATTAGTAGGATTGACCTTGTATTTGCCTCCCCTGGCAAAATCCAATAATTGTCCGGTAAGTTTGGACGCACTTTCAACCTGATTTTCTATCCCTTTCAAATTTTTATAATATGGATGTGTGGCATCCACACCCATCAGGATCAAGGAGACATAACCCTGCATACCCATAAGGAGGTTATTAAAATCATGTGCTATCCCTCCGGCAAGAGTTCCTATGGCCTCCATTTTTTGAGCCTGGACAACCTTGGCCTCCATATTTTTTTGCATACTGATATCATTCAGTATAACAACAATTGTTTTATTTCCTTCGTCTTCGACAGGTAGGATTTTCATGGTTAACTGTTTGCCATTCAATGCTACAGGTGAATTCTCGGAGATTGTCCATGAATTGTGCTCGGGTGTGTTTAGAAACTTTCGAATCCTTTGGCCGTCATTCTCTTTAAAAAGTTCCGCAAAATCGGAGGCCAATAGTTTTTCCTCAGGCGTGCCGAGTAAGGAGGTTGCGACAGGGTTGCAGTAAACTATTCTTGCCTCAGAAGTAAGCTCCAGAATTCCTTCGGACATGCCCTCCAGAATAGTCTCGAAGTGCTTTTGAGATGAGAGTAATTCCTTAGTAATTGTGCGAAAATGGATATTTTTGGCACCCATTACTTCTTGAGCGAAAACTTTCGAGTTTTCTCTCTCCAGTTCGTTGAGAGCAGTGAGTATATATTGAGACATACTATTAAACGGTCCCTTTGCAATACAGGCATTGGCTCCGAATTCAGTATGGTCTACCTCTTCCTCTGCGGCAACTGCGGAGAGAATGATGATTTTGACATTATTCAGCCTTGGCATGTCCCTGATTATCCGGCATAACTTCTTTCCATCGATATTCGGCATTATAAGATCAACAAAAATGACGTCAGGGGTGTAGGTTTTCAAAACATCTAAGGCAGAAAGGCCGTTTTCTGCCGTAAGAACATGAAAGCCTTTCTTTACAAGAAAATCTGTCATGAATTTCAGTACGACCCGATCATTATCTACGACCAGTATCTCTCTGTTTTTCATCTTCAAGATTCCTTTTGTTTTTAACCATGATCTTTAAACTATGTGGATATGTAATTAGCACAAGTTCAGTTTTTTGCTCTTTGCCAGGATTAATTGTAGGATGGCTTTTAACCCTATTTAAAGGTCCTTTTATTGGCGGACTATTACTTTTAATGTTTTTGGATGCTTTTCCTAATTAATTTATCGGCAGATTCTTCTTTTTCTTTAGCAGGATATAGATTAGAACCATTTCCAGCATTTCATCGAAAAAAGGCTATACCTCTCTTGACGCTACACGCAAAAGAGTACTTGACCGCTTCAGATGGTAGAGCCTGGAGTCAGCCCTGTGGATTAATTCCTTTTCATCCTGCCCTTTCTCGATCTCAAGTGTAGTAGAAATTCCGTGGCTTATCTCGACCTTGATTTTTTCAGATCTCCATTCAAAGACATGCTGCTTGATGGTGTTCAAAATTCTTTTAACAAGCATTTCCGTCCTCTCCATATCCGTTTCAGGGAGAAGAATTGCAAATTCGTCTCCCCCGTACCTGGCCAATATATCAGTTTGTCTAACGGATCTCTTCAGGCAC
This sequence comes from Desulfobacterales bacterium, assembly GCA_021107495.1. Taxonomy (GTDB): domain Bacteria; phylum Desulfobacterota; class DSM-4660; order Desulfatiglandales; family Desulfatiglandaceae; genus JAIOSR01. Next base: position 3,575 of record JAIOSR010000314.1, read on the forward strand.
CCTGCCAGTTCCCGCAAGACACAATCGCCTGCCTGATGGCCAAAAGAATCATTAACAGACTTAAAGTTATCCACATCAATCATGATCAGAGAAAGGGGTTTATGGTATCTTATTGTCCGTTGAAACTCTCTTTGCATAAACTCTTTAAACCCTTTGTGGTTATAAATTCCGGTAAGACCGTCCGTAACCGCCATCTCTTTTAGTCTGTTATATTCCTGAGCGTTCTTTAGGGACATGGCTAAGATATTGGAGATAGTTGTCATTAACTCTTGCAAACCTTTTTTGGGTTCTTTACCCCCCTTGGGAACAATAACAAGCATACCCAATACCTTTCCGGCCAAACTCAAAGGCCGGATGCATTGGCTGGAAAATGAAATAGGGCCTGAGGAAGAGACCCTAATATTTGCCGGATACAGATGAAGATCCATATCTTCTGTTGATATTTTTTTTCTTGAGAGCGTCAAAAAGTTGACAGCCATATCTTCCTTTAACCTTTCCAGTGTCTCTTTATTGATTTCCTTTCCTGATAAGTGCAGTGCCAGTTTCCATCTGGTACCGATTCGGTAAAGGATACTGATCAGCTCAATATCGACAACCTTTTTGAGGTCGGCATCCAGGATTCTTGGAATGATTCTGTCCCAATTGTAATCGTATGCTACCGTACTGCTAAACCGGTTGATGAAACCCAACTCCTGATTCTTTTTACTTAGGGTACTTTTTTCTTGTTCAAGGGTTTCATTGACATCCCTGAGTGCATCCACCATTTCCAGAATATCTACAAATGTTTTTCTATTTTCCAGTCCTCCTAACACTGTATCGCAGAGGCGTTCAGAAAGAAGGGATCGCGGAATAAGTCCATAAGCCCCTTTTTGAAGTATATCCGATATATTACCCGATTCTATATTTTCTCCATACAGGATTAAACAGGCACTGGACCCGCTTTCCTGAAAAAACCCAAGCCAGTCATATATTCTGTTTTCAATTAAGTCGTAATCTGCAAGGACGGCAGCGTAAGTATCTTTGAGAATCTCGATTTCAATTTCTTCAGAAAGACACATGCCCTCTATATCGAATCCTTTGGGCCCAAGTATCTGCTCAAAAAGCTCACAGTCCATTTTCTTATCACTGATAACAAGGATTTTTTCATTCATACACATCCCTCTCTTTATCTGCTGATATTTGGTGAAAATCATTGCAATTTCTATTCCACTTTTAAAAACCCATTACCGAGCGGGTGAAATTAAAAACGGTGACAAGACATTAATGCCCAGTAGAGTGTCCATCTCCGGCTACAAAATCCCCCCTGGCCTCCCTTTACAAAAGGGGGGAAATTCTGACGTCCCCCTTTTATAAAGGGGGATTTAGGGGGATTTTTGAGGCGAACCAGCAGCTTTAATTGCACCCTTACCGAGCCTGTATGCTCTACGAGCCGAAAGCCGGTGACCTCGATCTTCCTGTCACTCAGAGTTAGAGGCGGTGCCTGGGAATAATTATAGGCATCAAGATCATAGGCATTGTATTTTTATTGACTTACACCACAATAAATTGTATTAAAAAAGAAATGTATTATCCCAATTGATCGAAAACACTCCATTGTGAAACTGTCGACTGAACGCTGATCGCCGGGAGCTTACTAATTAGGCCTTGTATCAATTACACAATGAATCCATCTCCAATAATTTTAGACCTGCTTGCTGCAAATTAGCTCATTTACAGGATAGATAATGGAAAGTTCGAAGTGGCAGAAGGAAAAGGAGAAAAGGGAAAAAGCTTCATTAGAAAGACATGCCAGGCTATCCAGGCTATTTAAAAAAGACAGGTTGGCCTTTGAGCGGAAAAGAAAAGCTATGATTGATGAGTTTATTGACAGTGTCAAAGATGCGGACCAGCGAAGCAGACTGCGGACATTTCAAACCTCCTGGGATAAAAAAATGAGGGGCGCAGGTTCAAGCCACAACAGGTTTGTCCTGGCACAGACATTTTTTTGGGAGCATTTTCATGGGGTTTGGAACCCTGCCATACAGAAGTATAGTGTCATATTAAACGGCAAACCTGATGATCAAAACCCATAGGCGGAAGCCCAAACCTAAACGAAACACAGATACTCAACCATTTGACTATTCCGGATTGTCTTATGCGTCAACAATTTGACACAGTCAAATTCCCAATCAAATCTGCCCGGATTGCATAATATACAAACACCCCAATTGATTAACCGAACATAACTCCGTTTCGCCCCGCATTTGGCATAATTCCTGCAATATTAATAAAAATTGGTGAAATATTCCCCTGATTGCATTCAAGGTGTCGGGCAAATTTATAAAAGAAGAGGTACAAGGTGAAGATCATAAATCTGGCAGAAGGACACAAAACTTATACGTCGAATGCATATCTTATAAGCGGCGACTATAATAAGCCTGATGACGTCAATGCCTTGATCGATACGGGTCGGGATCCGATTATTATCGAGAACCTTTTGAAAATGCCCAAGGGGATTGGTAAAACCAGGGTAGGACGGGTTGTCATAACTCATGCTCACTATGATCACAAAGAACTGTTACCACAGATCAAAGAGATGTTCAATCCCACAGTTTACGCCTATTCAACTGAATCCGGTTGCGACAAGACACTTAAAAATGGTGATTCGATTAGACTTGGTGACAGTACCTTTAAGGTGCTCCATATCGGTGGTCATTCTGAGGATTCAATTGGCCTTTATTGCGAAAAGGAGGGCGTTTTTTTCTCCGGTGATGCACCGATGAAAATCATGTCGAGCAGGAATGACTACGTTGATGAGGAAAAATTCCTCAATGTCTTATTTTATTTAGCTTGCAATAGATTAGATACCATTTACCCGGGACATGGACCTCCTATCTCCAACAAAAGCCATAGCTGGATTATTGAGTCCCTGCTTTGTGTCAAGCAGGGCCAGGCATTGCAGGAAATAGAGATGGAAGGCTCGAGAGGTGAAAATTATCAGGAGGTTCGGTGGTAACCAGTATTATCACTGATTGGTCTCAGTACAGACCTCGTAAAATGTTTATTTAGTTACTGCAATCCCCCTTACCCCCCCTTTAAAAAAGGGGGATTGAGGGGGATTTTTTATCGTGTTTAACATGATCTTTGACGTTTCTTTGCTCTCAGGGAGTGCCAAATGTAGCTCCCATCACCTTTATCTTCAAACCCCATTTTCTGCCAGAAGCCAATTGCCGTGTATCGCACCCTATCTGCTATGATAGTATCAAAATCTGCCTGGAACATCTCGATCGTTTCTTTAGCATAGCCATGCTCCTCAAACTCGGGGAAAATATTGATCGAATAAACAATCAGCTTCTTGCTGTTAATGAGGCCTCTTACTTTGCCGACTCGCACATTACCGCAATCAATGTTCATCCAATCAAAATCGGAATGCTGCTGGTCGCGCGCTATCAATTTAAAAATCAGTTTATCAGGCATGTCTGGTATATCTTACTGTCTGTAATCGTTCATGGTTTCAGGGTTTATCAAATATACCACCTTGGGCCTGAACGTCAATTTGTTTACATTTCCGGCAGTTTTAAGGTCGTTATTTTGAGAATTTGACGTATGTTGCAGTTCCTATGGGGTGGTCATAAAAGCCCGGGATGGTCCCGGATTTCCCGCTCGATAGCTTCGGGATCGGGTAAATTATAGCGAATAATGTTCTGGAGATGAAAGAGGCTTTCAGGGTCAATCCCGGTAAATTTGACCGCAACGGCCCCCGCGCCGGAACGTACTATCTCTCCTTTTACCCGGATGTTCAGCTCGCTGGTGGTTCCAGCCATAATAATTTTTAAATCGCACCCTGTCCCGGGTTCTAAATCCGCCTTGACCGGAAGAAGGCATCCGCCAACGCTTAGATTGAGAATCTCATCGGCCCTGCACGAAAAATCATGCGCCATGATTTCCGCGCTGACCCTAAAAAGAACGCGGGTAAACCGTCGTTTTTCTTCTGACATAATTACCACCTCGAAGTTTCTACAAGTTGAGGCCGGAGAGCCGGTAACCAGCAACCAGTAGCCCAGAACCTTTGAACCCTTGAACCTTAATCTTCAAATCCCTGGCAAAAGGAAAGTACATTTTTCCCCAGGTCCTGTAAATAATAGCCTCCTTCAAGGATTGCAAATCTTCGACCGTTACACAACCTTTTCGAAAACTTTTTAAGCAACCGGCCTATAAGATAAAAATCAAACGTCTTCAGTCTTTTTCCAAGATCCTTTTCATATGAATCAAAGCCAGCCGAAACAGCGATGATGTCAATCCCTGCGATCTTGGTCAGATATTCTTCAATCTCTGCAAGATAGGCTCTTCTGTCGCCCGACACCGGATTCAAAATCTTGATTTCCGGACATCCGGATAGCACGTCAATATTTCCATCTCCTTTGTGTGCATCAAAATCCAGAACAAATGCCCCTTTTATCTTCCCTTTGGACCTGAGTTTCAGCAGGGGAATTCCCATATTGTTGAAATAGCAAAATCCCCAGCCTGAGGCACGGGAGGCGTGATGCCCTGGTGGCCGTATGCATGCAAACGTGGGCACTCCGTCATAAGCAATTTCTGCGGCGGATAAGGCGCCACCTGCAGACAGAAGGGCCATACGAAAAAGTTTCTCATCTTGCCTGATGCGGTTCACATGACCCTGAGTGTGTGCCCGCAGCACATCCTCAATCTGAGCCGGTATTGGTTTATGCACAGAGTAATCCTTTTGCCTGAAAAGAACATCCATGATGCTTTCCATTCTGCCTTCGCTGGCAGCAAGCTCCGTGGCATAACTTGAATTCTTATAGCCCTCATGAAAGATGATTTTCATATTAAAGGAAGTTCGGGGTCCAGGGCTTGCCCGCCTCCGGCGGGTTCGGGGTTGCTGGTTCTCTGACTTCCGACCTCTGACTCTTGCCTCCTGACCTCGCTATATTCTCTTGCTCTTTCTGACATTGTCAAGCGATGAATATAACGATTGTTTAACCCTGTGGGTTATCGGCTCGCCGTGCCCCGGGTAGATCACAGTAATGTTTCTTCGCGCGATCCTTTCAAAGGCGCGGACAAAATCCTCCTGATACGAACCATTTGTCGTTGTAATGATAAGGGTTGTATCGCCCGAAAAGAGCACTTTGTCTTGTTCACAATACAGGCAAATCGAATCAGTGGTATGTCCCGGAATATGTATAACCTCGAACCGCCTGTCTGCTAACTTCAGTGTCTGTCCGTTTTTCAAGACATGGCCCACCCCGTCAAATGAATGAAAGGCATAGACATCCGGGGCAAAATTGTCCTTGATAATTGGCAGAAGGTCCACATGGTCATAATGGTTGTGGGTCAGTATTACCTTCTCGATCTTGTGTTTGCCAGCACCGGCGTCAAGCTTTTTTATCTTATCAATTATCAGAGGATCTCTGCCAACGTCAACCAGGGCGTTGACGTCATCAATGGCTTTCCGGTCACCTAAAAGAAAATAGGCATTGGATGTGTAAGTATCGCTGTCGTGGGTAAGATTTATGATCTTCATGTGTAAGCGCTCAGAGGTTCTGGGTTCAAGGGTTCAGGGTTACCTTTTGGATTGATGATTGATGATTGTCGATTGTTTTCCTTTCCCTTCGACATTCTGCGGTTCGGCATTCTGCGGTTCTGCGGTTCTCCTTTAACCATTGCCCTATCTCTTCTGAAAGATCTGCACATTCGGGGTCATGTGCTTAAAAAGGTGCTCTGTTTCCTTAGGCATTTTCTGGGTCTGCTCGGTCACAAAAAAGCCTCCGTAGACAAGGGATTTATGATACATCCTGATTACATTAATGCGCTCGGACTCTGATAAATGAAGCAGCACATTCTTGCAAACGATCAGGCAAAAATAACCCCGGATCGGTTGCAATGTACGTAAATCATGTTTCTGAAAAGAAACACAATGCATGATCTCGTCTGCAATCTTGAAATAGCCTGGCTTATTGTTCGGTGAAAAGTACTTCCTTAAGATATCCTTTGGTATCCGTTTAATAGTCTCTTCGGGATAAGTGCCTTCTAAAAGAATCTTTCCGAACTCATTGCTTTCTTCATCCAGATCCGTTGCATATATTTGCAGCCTTTTAAACTCATAATACCCTAAGGCCTCTTTAAAGATAATGGCTACGGAATAAGGTTCCGGTCCCATAGCACACCCTGCGTCCCAGACATTTATGTATCTGTTTTTTCGAAACTCCGGGATCACATAGTCCCTGACTGCATGCAGGGCAGGAAGATCTCTGAAAAAAAATGTGAATGCCATTTGTTAAGTGCCTAAAGTGAGCTAAAGTGTCTAAAATGCTTAAAGTTTAACTGTCAATTCCCCTGACCACTATTCTTTCTCTATATCCCCCCTACCCCCCACTTATAAAAGGGGGGAACTTGTATCTTCCCTTTTTACAAAATGGGGGGGGGAATCAATTTCCTCCCCCTTTTGAAAGGGGGATCGAGGGGGATTCAAGGTCAAACATTTTGGAGTCCCCCCGCTAAGCGGGAGGGTTTATCCATGATTAATTAAAAATCTGCGAAATCAGCATCAGCAGCATCATCGCCCATTGGGATGACAGCCTCAGGTGTCCGGGAGTGATCAGACATTTCGATCTTTTTCACCCCCTGCTTTGGTGGCGCACCGGAACTTATTTGTTTGCCTCCGTTGCCGCTTCCGTTCAACCTGAATTGGCCAATCATACCGTTGAGTTCCTGGGCCTGTGCGGTCATCTCCTCTGAGGCCGAGGCAGACTCTTCAGCATTTGCAGCATTTTGCTGGGTTACCTTGTCCATTTCGCCCATGGCCTTGTTTACCTGATCAATTCCCTGGGTCTGCTCCTGAGAGGCGGCAGCAATCTCACCAACAAGCTCACCTACCTTTGATGCGCTTGTGGCCACCTCGGTAAATGCCTCATTGGTTTTGGCCACAATCTCTGAACCACCGGACACCTTCTTGACCGTACCTTCAATCAAGACCGCCGTGTTCTTGGCAGCTTCAGCAGACCGCATAGCAAGATTCCGCACCTCTTCTGCGACCACTGCAAATCCGGCCCCTGCCTCACCGGCCCTTGCCGCCTCAACCGCCGCATTTAATGCCAGAAGATTAGTCTGGAATGCGATCTCATCAATAGTCTTGATGATCTTGGAGGTCTCATCACTTGCCTTTGAGATATCGTCCATAGAGGTGGTCAGTTCTCCCATGGATTCATTGGCCCTTCCAATAACCTGATTGGCCTCCTCCATCAAAGTATTTGCCTGATTGGCGTTATCTGCATTCTGCTTGGTCATTGAAGCCATCTCCTCAAGGGAGGCAGATGTCTCCTCTAATGATGAAGCCTGCTCGCTTGAGCCTTCTGCCAACTGCTGGCTTGATGAGGCAACCTGGCCGGAAGCGGAACCCACCTGTTCGGCTGACATGGCAGCCTGGCTGAGCGCATCGTGCAGTTTCTTTACGGCTTCATTGATATTCTCTTTGAAGTCGGCTAACTGGCCCTTATAGTCTCCAACAACCTGTTTGGTAAGGTCTCGATCGGCCATTTTTCCAAGGACCTGCATTGCCTCATTGATGGGGACAACAATGGCATCAAGGGTATTGTTTACCCCCTGGACGATCTTGCCAAAGTCACCTCCGAAATTGTCAGCATCACCCCTGGTAGCAAGCCTTCCTTCAACCGCGGCCTCGGCTAACATG
>JAIOSR010000335.1 GCA_021107495.1 Desulfobacterales bacterium
GGCCCCTGAGCAGATCGCTCATCAGGTCGCTTGCACAACCGGTCTCGACCGGCAGATCCAGCTTGTCTTGACCCACGATGACTTCGGCGCGCAGTGTCTCCTTAATATCAGCTAATTTCATATATGGCTTTTTGTCTCTGGTCATTTGATTATCCTAATCCTTTTTTGAATATTATTTCAAGACTTCAAGCAACTTATAACAAAAGAAAAGGGTATTCAAAGAAAAAAGGATGTCATTGTTGTAAAGTAGACTCGGAATTTGCATCACTGTGAATGGATTAGCTCTTGAATGTCTTTATCGATCTTTGATCTGCAATATCTTACCGATGCATCATTAAGCATAATCATGTCGATCTGTCTGGTGTGAATGGTGAGATAACCGGCTATCTTAAGACTTTTTATCATAAATTCCTTTTCATAATGCTCCATGCGGGCTATGAGGTTGTCTTCTTTCACTTCAGCCCTGAAGCCATATTCCTCAAGTATATCCTTGACAAAAAATACCCTTTTTTGCCTCCTTACAAGGTCTGCTGCCCCCCCCTTGAACTGGAAACGCATGTAATTTTCACTCGAACGGTCACTTATAAGTGCCTCAATTAAACAAAAATGAAAACCGAGCCTTGAACTGAGGCTGCAATAGTTCTTTGATATCATAAAATAATTCCGGCTGGCGTACTTCGAACGGACACCGATGTTCAGGGCCGTATTGGTGGTGGCCTGGAACATGACCGACATAAAGCCCTTTCCGTCAACCGGTGGCGGGCCTTCCCAGGGGAAGGCCGTAATCCCTTCCCAAAGGGCCAACATGGGAATAGAGATAATATTTTCCAGCCTCACATATTTGCCTTTAACCTCATTACGGAACCCGTCGTCCAAATTTAATATCCACCATTTCATGGGCACTTTAAAATAAAGCTGTTTGCTGGACCTTTCCGAAAAATGATGTTCCTTTCCAAACTGAAACATCTCATGCACCGATTTTTCGTGGCAGTATCTTGTAATATCATGAAATGTCTTGCAGTTTTGAGGCCTGAATGAAGGGGCATCAGGGTCCAGGAGTTTCAGAGGAATGATGTGCCGGGCCGCTCCTTTGAGGGACTCAAAAACCGGGCTCCCTTCCATCAGGTTTTTGGGCTCCGGTTTTCCCTCCAGGAGGGCATCAATCCTTCCTTCATAGACTCTCAGGCCGTCAGCGTCCACTGTGACAACCTGGTCCTGTTTTAGCCGGTCGATTACCCCTTGAACACCGAAAAGGCCGGGAACGCCAAACTCCCTTGCCACATTGGCGAGATGACCGGCAATGGTCCCCTGTTCGGTGATAATCGCGGCAGCTCGATTAAGAAGGGTGGCCCAGCGGGGCAGAGATTGGGCCGTTACCAGGACGCCGCCGTCCGGGAACCGGAGTGCATCCATGTCTTTTTTTACGATGAAGACAGGACCGGCTCCCACGCCGGGACTGGCAGTAGAACCGCCCTCAATAAGAAAGGAATCCGGTCTATTTTCCTTAACCGTTTTTAGCTGCCGTGCTTCGCTCACGGGTATCTGCTGCAAGGGCCTGCATTGAAGAAGGATGATAGAACCATCCGGTTTAACGGCCCACTCGATATCCTGGGGCATCCTGTAGTGCTCTTCGAGCCGGACCGCTAAACCCGCAATCTCGAGGGCCTGTGCGTCGTTCAAAGAAGGCATCCGGCTTTCTTCGCCGGCCATTTCCATACGACAGACACCCTCATCCGGGTAGCACACAAACTTTTGGTTTTTGAGGGGTATTTCCTTTCGGAGAATTTTCATGGGGTCGCCGCGGGAGATTATGAAAAGATCCGAAGCGGTGCTCCCATCCACAACGGACTTAGGAAGGCCCCAGACCGAATTGATTACAATCCCGTTATCTCTGGCGTCCACAGGGTTTCTTGAATAAGCTACGCCCCCTGAGAGGGCATTCACCATACTCATACAACCCACGCACATGGCGATATCTTCATCTCGCATGCCCCGGTTCATTCGATACGACATTGCCTGCACACCGTATTTACTGGCAACTATTTCCTTGTAGGCCTGTAAAACGTTTTCACTGCTCACGTTTAGTTCGGAGCGGTACTGACCGGCAAAAGAGATTCCGGCAAGGTCTTCTCCCAAGGCACTGCTGCGCATGGCGACTGTTACGCCTTTGCCATCCTTTTCTTCCAGTTGCCGGTACTGCTCTGAAATAGCCGTTTCAAGGTCTTCCGGGATAGGCGACCGGATGATCAGTTGCTGAATTGCCGCACTGAGGCTGTAAAGCCGGTCAGGGTTTTCTACATTTATGGCCTGGATGCGGCGATCGATTTCAGGCTGGAGGTCGTTGTACTCCATGAACCGCTGGTAGGCCCTTGTCGTGATGGCGAACCCATTGGAGACCTTAAGATGAATCCGGTTTCTGATTTCGCCTAAGTTTGCGGTTTTACCGCCAACCTGGTCGGTCATGTTTTTATCGATGGACTCAAGTGGGAGAACTAATGGCCCGGAAGTGGGCAAGCTTTTTTTCTTAATGAACGGGTTGATTTCCCCCTGGATTTCTTTGAATCGTTCATAGAGGGCTTCATACTTTCCC
>JAIOSR010000011.1 GCA_021107495.1 Desulfobacterales bacterium
GCCAAAAAGTTTGAAAGATGCTATTTTACCAGTCTTTAAACCCAATTTGCCATGTTATTTATGCAACGTTAGGGTAAAGATCCGGCGCGACCGGATCGTTGATGTTGGTTGAGTTGTTGGTTGATAAGAACTCGTTTTTTCATGGGATGAGTATAGATATTTTGGCCTTGTGTGTCAAAAGATAAAGCGGCCTCATTATGTTGTGGTCGTTGATTTTCGCGTAAAAATTATTGAAATTTCATAAGTTGTGTTGGAATCTACGTCCCCTTTTATGTCTTCTCCGGATCTATTTTAGCAAAAATTCATTTTTTGATTGCCAATACATTCTATGATGTTACACTAACTAGTTTTTTTTGGAGAGATATATGAATCAACAACTTAGCGGTTTTCTGTTCGGTTTGGCTGCTTTTACCGCATGGGGTTTCCTGCCTGCCTACTGGAAACAGATGCAGGCGGTTAGTCCATTTGAAATCCTTTGCCATCGAATTGTCTGGTCCTGCATTTTCCTTACAGTGATTATCTCTTTACAAAAACGATGGGGAGAAGTCGGCAGTATAGTTAAAACACCGGCAAAATTAAAAGGCCTTATTTTAAGTGGATCCCTGATCGGATTTAACTGGTTTGTTTATATCTGGGCGGTGAACTCGGGCCGGGTGGTGGAAACCAGTCTTGGGTATTACATCAATCCCATGATTAACGTATTGTTAGGGTATCTCCTGCTTGGTGAAACATTCAGCCGACTGCAATGTATCGCTGTACTCTTTGCTCTGGCCGGTGTTGTTTATTCTCTTATTGTCTATGGCGCTCTGCCCAAGTTTGCCCTGACCTTAGCCATTACCTTTGCCCTTTACGGCTATGCCCGAAAAAAGATACAGGCGGCACCCATACCAGGTTTGCTAGTCGAAACCGTTGTTTTGTTTGTCCCGGCTTTGGTATATATTTTGTTCAGGCTGATTTCTGTTGACAGCTACTTTATGAAAAATTTTGAATTGACCCTTTGGATGATCGGGGCAGGTGTGGTTACCAGTCTGCCATTGCTTTGGTTTGCAGCAGCCACGAAAAGGCTTAATTTATCCACTATCGGCATTCTGCAATATTTGGCCCCCTCCATTGCTTTTATACTGGGTGTATTCGTCTACAAGGAAGCGTTCACCCGCCACAACCTGATCACTTTCGGATGCATCTGGGCAGGCGTATTTTTATATGCCTGGGAGTCACTGATGAAGAATCGAAGGTCATGATCATTAAGCACAGAACTTTTTCAAGGGGCAATCAAGTATTACTTGCCCGGCACCTGTTCATTATGAGCAAACCCATTATAACAAAGGTGAGGTTCAAGCCTATCTTTACCCTAACGTTGCAAAAGTCGAAGATGTCGCAGATCTAAGGCGTCGAGGGTGAAGCTGTAGTACTTTACCGCGAATCCTTGACAACGCAAGAGATGTGGCATCCTCGGCTTTCCCATAGGGTAAATAGCATGGCTGTTTTTCGTTGTTTTCAGGATGTCACTTGGAGTGTATTCCAACAACCTAGCCAAAAAAGTTGAAAAAGGCTATAATGCCAGTCTTTAAACCCAATTTGCCATGTTATTTATGCAACTATAGGGTTTATTACTTCTCTAATTGGACACTATTGATATGATTGATATAATAAATACTATAGTACCTGTGTTTTTAGTTATACTTGTAGGTATAGTCATCCGGAAATTGGGGTATCTACCGGAAGCACAGATCGGTCACCTGAACCGTCTGGTTTATTACGTGGCCATTCCGGCCATGATCTTCCGTGCCCTTGCCACGGCCGCTTTTGAGACCCATTTCAGGTTTGGGCTTCTGCTGGGGACCTTGATTCCGGTTGTTGTGGTTTTTGGAACGGCAATTGTATTGGGTCTTCTCCTTTCATTTCCACGAAAAGAAATGGGCACCTTTATACAGAATTCATGTCATGGAAACCTGGGGTATATTGGTTTTGCCGTGACATTCTATCTCCTGGGCAATGAGGGCCTGACCAGCGCTACTATAATCGCCGGCTTTCTGATGCTCATGCAGAACCTGCTTTCGGTTATTGGCCTTCAGGCCTTTTCCGAACAAAAGGGGAAGGCTGCAGGAATCATTTCATCCGTCAGGGCCGTAATTGTTAACCCGGTAATTCTATCAGCTATAATTGGGATATGCTTCAACCTGTCAGGTATGCCATTGCCTTTGATCGCAGAGCGTACATTGGGAATCGTCGCCGGGATGGCGCTCCCTCTCGCCCTTCTTGTAATTGGTGCATCTCTGTCTTTTGGACTGGTAAGGAATAAGCTCCATCTCATAGTGCCGTCGGCATTACTCAAACTGATCCTTCTTCCCGGCTTAGGTCTTATTGCTTTTATGATTCTTGACCTGGGTGCCGATGAATTTCTCCCGGGGTTTATCCTGCTTGCGGCCCCTTCCGCAACAGTGAGTTATGTCATGGCAACCGAGATGAACGGGGCACCTGAACAGGCCTCTGCCGCAGTATCATTGAGTACCCTCTTTTCATCCATTACATACCTATTGTGGCTTAGCATTATAATTTAAACTGAATCCTTTTATTTAAATACGGAGTTATCTAATTCAAAATGTGAATGGGACCAGCCCTTGACTTTTGACATTTTACCAGGCACGGCTTTCAGATCCTTTCCTAACGCCCTGTTCTTCTTCAATCGACTCGGTCCGTATCCTTTATCCTTCGGTATCATCCCCCAAATCAGTTCCCGGGTTATGATCCCCTCCTCATCCCGGCCCTTACCGGATTGAGATGGATATACCGCACAAGCTCTTGCAGATAAGCA
>JAIOSR010000530.1 GCA_021107495.1 Desulfobacterales bacterium
CATCAATGCGAAGAAGCATGCCGAAGAGGTGAATTGGACGAACCTATTGCCATCAGGGATATCAAACGATTCTTAGCCGACTATGAGGTTTCCCACGACCATGACTTTGAGGTCCCCGGGGTTCCCGCAAGGAAGGAAAAGATTGCAATCATCGGTTCAGGTCCGTCCGGCCTTGCCGCGGCCGCAGATCTTGCCCGTCTTGGCTATGAAGTAACGGTCTTTGAGAAGGAGGCCTTGGCCGGAGGTCTGCTTCGATACGGCATAGGGCCCCATCGCCTGCCAAGGGAAATCCTGGACTATGAACTGGCTTATATTCGAAAACTTGGAGTCGATTTCATAACCTCCCATCCTGTTGATCTGCCCGGCGACCTGAATAAGCTGAAAGAAGAATATGATTCAGTCATCCTTACAATCGGCACCTGGTCCGATCGCATGCTGGGTGCGAAGGGGGAAGATTTAGACGGGGTGGAAGGATGTCTGTCATTTCTGAACCGGCTTTACCGGGATGAAGTCACAAAGCTTACGGAAAAAGTCGCTGTTATCGGGGATGGAAACGCCGCATTTGATCTGGCCCGAGCGCTCAAACGTCTGGGCTCCGATGTCACCATACTCTCCTGGTTCCCGGACGATCTCATCCCCGCGGATAAGGAAGAAATCCGGGGGGCGCGGGAAGAAGGTCTCCTGTTAAAGGATCGAACACAGGTAATCGCGTTTAGAGGTCAGGACGGAAAGCTTGACCGGCTTATATGCAAACCCACGGAACCGGGCGAACCAGATGCCCAGGGAATCCCCTGGCCGGTCATAGTTCCGGGGAGTGAAGCCTTTGAACTCGAGTTTGACCGGGCCATCGTGGCCATCGGCCAGACCGGTTCCCTTAAATCCACTACTCCCGGTCTCAGCGTGACCGCAAACGGCCTTGTTCATGTTGACGAATCATTGTGTACAAACATACCAGGGGTTTATGCGGCAGGTGATGGGGTAACCGGTCCATCCTCCGTTGTAAACACCATGGCCGCCGGCAGGGCCGCAGCCCGGTCGGTTCATTCCGCCCTGAGCGGGGAACCGTTAATAACTAAGGGCACATCAAGGCCGGAGGACAAAGACTACCCGGAAATTCCCGAGGACATTCCTTCTCTTGCCCGGCCCACCATGCCCGAAAGACAGCCCGCTGTCAGGGGCGTCAATTTTTCCGAGGTGGCCTTAGGCCTGAGCGAGGTGCAGGTCATCTCCGAGGCCGAACGCTGTCTTCAATGCGGGGTCTGCTCCGAATGTCTCCTGTGTGAGGATGTATGCAGTGCAATAGGCGCAATCCTACACGATGAGCAATCCGAGGAAAATATAGAGCATGCAGGCGTAGTCATTATTGCAGATCCTGAAGCAGGGCCCGGCATAAAAGGAGATGATGTAATCAGGGCCTACGGTCCAAAGGCAGCAAAGACGAATATCAACGCCATGATCGGCCGCGGTTTTGCTGCGGCCGCCAAGGCCATGATCCTGTTGGGCGAGACATCTCAGCGCCCAAAAGGCCATGGGGTTTCATTTGTGCCGCCTGACCCGGAACTGTCTCCTGACATCCGTGTAGGCGTATTTGTATGCCGTTGTAATGATTCATTAGGCTGGCTTGAACCGATGGACCGTTACGTTGAAAGCCTGACCGATCAACAGGACATTGTTCACGCAGAAGTAATGCCATCTGCCTGCGTCCCTGCAGGCTCTGCAAATATACTGAGGGCGATTCGGGATAAAGGCATTACCAGGGTGGTCCTTGCCTCCTGTGTGTGCTGTCCCCTTGACTTTGTATGTAGTGCATGCACAGACCAGCGCAGCCGTCTGAAAGAAGCCCTGTTCAGGGGAACCGGGGTCAGCCGTTCCATGGTGGAAACCTGCAACCTGAGGGGGGAAGTCCTCAGGTTTCTGAAACATGATGAATCCACGGCCATGAGCCGTTTCACAGGATTGATAGAACGTTCCATCTTAAGGGCCAAAAAATTAAGGCTCCTTCCGTCGCCCGTAAGGACCTACAATTTTACCACAGCGGTCATCGGGGAATCCGAGGCCACCGCAAACAGTGCCCTGACCCTTGCCGAGGCCGGGCTTGAGGTCTTTATTTTCGGGACATCCGGTAAACCGGTGCCCGAAAGGCTCGTCCACCCCAATATCCATTGCTTTATGGACTCTTCCGTAAAAGGCGTAAGCGGCGCATTGGGCGATTTTCAGATCTATACCGAATCAGACGGATTCTCGCAGGTACTCCAGGTAGGGTCGGTTATCATCGGAGAAAGACACAGACGAATGATCCCGTATATTCACCAGGAAGGCCTTCCCGGAATTACGGTGGCCTCCTCCATGCAGAAACGAGGCATTCCGGGCATACCCTTTCTATATCCCGGAGCAACCTCCATTGCCGGACTTTTTTTGGCCAATCCGCCGGGGGTCCACATCTCCGATCGAAAAAAAGGTTCTGCGGCCGCTGTGCTTGCCGCGTCCATTATGCCCAGGGGTCCCAGGCAGAGCAGAGGATTCACCGTGGTAGTGGATGAAGAAATGTGCCGCGGCTGCGGCCGCTGTATGCAGGTCTGCCCTTACCATGCCATTACGTTCCACAAAAATGCCGTGGGCGGATGGTGTGCCGCAGTAGACGAGGCACTGTGCAAGGGTTGTGGCAACTGTATCTCCGTTTGTCCGTCAAATGCTGCGGACAGCCCGTATCGAGATCAAACATACCTTGAGCAAATGCTCGAGGAGGTGCTGGTACAATGACAGATTTTAAAATTATACTCTTCCTCTGCAGTTGGGGACCGCATGCGGCCTACCAAACCCTCCAGGACGACGCGGCCCAAATTCCCGCAGAGGTCACGATGGTGCGTATTCCCTGCTCAGGGAGAATCAGCAAGGCCCTGCTCTTTAAACCATTTGAAATGGGAGCTGACGGCGTGGCCCTTCTGGGATGTGAATCAGGGGCATGCCGATATGGTACGGGGACCGAAAATGCACGGCAAAATGTTGGAGATACGCGGGATATCCTTGAGCGATTAGGTCTTGGAAAAGACCGCCTGCGCTTAGCCAACTTCATGCCTGAAGAGTCAAAGGACCTGTTCCGTTTTCTGACGGAATTTGTTACTGAAATAAAGGTCATAGGCAAAAGCCCCATCACTCCCGTGCCAAAGGAAAAATCCCTAATAAAACGACAGGAACTCATTAATCAGATCGTGACTGACCACGATGTCTATGCATGCCAGGATTGCGGGAAATGTTCATCCGCATGCCCCCTGACCCTGTCGGGCAAGCCCTTCTCTCCGCGTGCCATGGCCAATTCTATTATAGCCGGTGACATAGACTCCACTTCCATACAAAAAGATGTCTGGTCATGTCTTACCTGTGGATTGTGTTATGACCGGTGTCCTTCTGCGGTCAAATTCCATGAATTTATCAGGGATATTCGTCATCTTCTAAAAATATCCGATTTGAGCGGTCATGACTCGCACGGAGGCTTCTTCCAGTCCCTTATGAGGACCATGGCGTCAAAGGAACTCAAGGTCAAGCACTGGGAATGGCTTCCTGAAGATATTCGATTGGACCCCGACAGCAAAACCCTCTTTTTTGCCGGTTGCGCCCCATATTATGACATCTTTTTTAAAAAACATTTAGGCGTTCAAACCAGCAATATTATCGTGGACAGCCTCAGACTCCTCAATTTCTTTGATATCTATCCTTCCGTATTAAAAGAGGAACGGTGCTGTGGCCATGATCTGCTGTGGTCCGGGGACAAGGAAAGCTTTTTAAGGCTGGGAAGGTTGAACGTGGAGGCCATCCATGATCTGGGGATCGAAGAAGTCATAATAGCCTGCCCTGAAGGATACAGGACCTTTCTCCACGATTATCCCGAACAGGGTATCAAAACCAATTTTAAGGTCACCCACATCTATGACCTTCTGGAAAGAGAAATTGACAAGGGCGCGGGAGGCTTCAAGAAGCTGAATCATAAATTGACTTTTCAGGACCCTTGCCGGTTGAGCCGTCTCGAAAACCGACCGGACCTCCCGAGAAAATTGATCGCCAGGCTCAAGCCTGTCGAGTTTACGGAAATGCAGGATAGAGGAGCCGGGGCCATATGCTGCGGCAATTGCGCCTGGACCGGCTGTGATTCATACAGCAAGGCCCTTCAGGTGAAACGCATCGGGCAGGCCCATGATACAGGGAGCGACTTGCTGGTCACCGCCTGTCCCAAATGCCAGATTCATCTGCGCTGCGCCATGGAGGATCCTTTTTTAGGAGAAGAGCTAAAGATGGAGATGATGGATCTTACCTCTCTTTTAGCAAAAACTATTCAGTGGGAGTAGTGGAAAAAATGGAAGCAAGTGTGGTCAAAGAAACTGTCGAAGACATTGAAGAACACCGTCGCATAGGCGTGTACGTCTGCCACTGCGGCCTGAATATTGCGAAGACCGTGGACTGCCCGAAGGTGGCTGAAACTGCTGCCGGTCTGGATGACGTGGTGGTGTCCAAGGATATCGGTTATGCCTGTTCCGAACCGGGCCAGCAGCAGATCA
>JAIOSR010000422.1 GCA_021107495.1 Desulfobacterales bacterium
CGGGACGGCACGGAAGATCTTTTTGTAGAGATGTCTCCCGGCTTTCAAATGGCCCGGTGCTATGCATTTTCCCGTAAGACCGAAATACCCCCAGTGGCCACAAACAGGGTCTATCTGGCCACAAAAGACCAGTTCCGGCTCCACCTAATCCTCAGGGCAATATCCTTAAACAGTAAGCTCTCCCGTTTAGGCCCCGATGACACCTGCCGCGAGCAAAATTTCCTTAATTCCCCCAGTACCATGATAGACCAGTTTCCCCATGCACCCATGGCTGTCGAAAATACAATCAGAATAGCCGAATCCTCCCTTTCAGACTGGGATTTTGACCGGATAATATTCCCCTGCTTTGAAAGCATGGCCGATCAGGATGCATTTGATCAGCTCTACCGGGCAACCATGGAGGGATGCAGGCGCCGGTACGGAAAAATCTCAACGGCTGTAAAAAAGCGAGTGGAACATGAGATGAGAATTATACGGGAGAAAAATTTTGCCCATTATTTTTTGGTGGTTGCGGACATCACAAAAAAGGCCCGGCGGTCTTGCGGCAGGGGAAGCGCTGCCGCATCCATCGTATCCTACGCGTTAGGGATCACCCATGTAGACCCCATCCGGCACAACCTCTTCTTTGAGCGTTTTTTAAACCCGGCCCGAATGGACCCCCCGGACATTGACGTGGACTTTGCATGGGACGAGCGGGACCAGGTTATTGATTATGTCTTTGCCAAATACGGAAACCGCCGCGCCGCCATGGTGGCCAACCACAACACCTTTGGCGCCAGGTCGGCCATAAGGGAAGTGGCAAAGGTCTTCGGGCTGACAGACAGGGAGATCTGCCGGGTCACGGACAAAATCGGTTTCAGGTGGCGCCTTGGGAAGATCGGTAGCGAATTGCCCGTTCACCCGAGGATGAAAAAAATCGAATTCAAGAAACCATGGGACGAAATACTGAACGCGGCAGTACAGCTTGAAAACCATTTCAATCACCTTTCCACCCATTGCGGCGGCCTGGTGGTGGTTCCCGACGAAATACGACGGTACTGTCCGGTAGAGATTTCCGCGAGCGGGCCCCAGGTGCTCCAGTGGGAAAAGGACTCGGTGGAAGACTCGGGACTGGTCAAGATCGACATCCTGGGAAATCGGAGCCTGGCCGTTATCCGGGACGTCCTGAACCTCGTTAAAAAAAATTACGGCAGGCGGATCGATTATGCCGAACTGAATCCCATTGATGAACCCCGGACCATACGGATCTTTTATCAGGGAGACACATTCGGCGTGTTCTATTTTGAAAGCCCTGCCACAAGACAGGTCCTGACCAAGGTAGGATCCGTGTTCACCTTTGAAGAATACCTGCACACGGACCACTTTCATCTCAATGTGGTGGTCACCTCCATTATCAGGCCCGCTTCCAACCGGAGCATAAAGACCTGGATAGCCAGGCTGAAAGGTGAGCCTTGGGACCCGCCCCATCCCCTTTTAGGGCCGGTGCTGGAAGAGACATTGGGGGTCATGGTCTTTCAGGAACAGTTGAGCCGGGCCGCCATTCATCTTGCAGGTTTTGATCCCGCAGAAGGAGAAATGCTTAGAAAGGTGGTCAGTAAAAAGCATAAGGAAAAAAAGCTTCGGGATTTCTATGCCCTTTTTGTTAAAGGGGCTAAGGACAGGGGCGTGGATAGGAAGGTAGTTGACGAGGTCTGGCTGATGATGATGGGTTTTGACGGGTACAGCTTCTGCAAACCCCACTCGGCCAGCTATACATTGGTTGCCTACAAGTCCGCTTATCTCAGGGCCAATTACCCTGCCGAATTTATGGCAGCAGTCATTTCAAACGGCGGGGGCTACTACTCCACCTTCGGTTATCTATCCGAGGCCAGACGCATGGGCCTTACGATCCTGCCCCCTGATATCAACCACAGTGAAATCAAGTATACCGGAAAAGACAAAGAGATCCGTGTGGGTCTCATGCAATTAAAGGGTCTGTCCTTGGAGGCCAAAGAGACCGTCATTCATGAAAGAGCCAAAAACGGTCCTTTCATGTTTTTTGATAATTTTCTGGCCCGGACCGGCTCCCGTATCCATCTCCAGGGCGTGAGGATCCTGATAAAGGCGGGCTGTTTTGACGGTATTGCCGACGGTCATGTCTCCAGGCCCGGCCTCATGTGGCAGGCACTCGGTTTCTTTGATCAAAAAGAAAAAAATCCCAGCCTCTTTTCCGCGCCCAATAAAATCCCCCCCAACCCACCTTTACAAAAGGGGGGAGCAGTTAATACCTCCTTTTTCAAAGACAAGGTCTCTGAAAGTCCCCCTTTTTTAAAGGGGGATTTAGGGGGGGTTCCCAAGTCTCATCTTCCCTATACCAGAAATCTCATGCTAAAACATGAATACGAAATTTTCGGTTTTCTCCTCTCGGTCCACCCCCTTGATCTTTACCGCCATGCCCTAGATGGCCTGGATTATGTCCGCGCCAAGGACCTTCATGCAAAAGTAGGAAAAAACGTGACCACCATAGGCTGGTATATCACCGGAAAGACCGTGCGGACTCAAAAGGATGATACCATGAAGTTCGTCTCCTTTGAAGATTCCACCGGCATCTACGAGACCGTCCTTTTCCCGAAGGTATACAACCGTTACTGCCACATGCTGAACGCATCGCGTCCCTATATCCTGAAAGGAAAGGTGGGGGAAAACTCCGGTGCCATAACCATGACCGTGAACTGGATCGGGTTTTTGGACAGGTACAATCAAAAGACCTCTCACCATAACAGAACTGGGTGCTAAAGCCCCTGCCCTCATTTTTAGCCTGCCGGTCACCTCCGCAACATCATGAGGTTGACTTTGGCTTCACACACAAGACCGAATTTTTCTAACTGGGTATGCAGTTCGCTCAACCTCATATCGTCTGTGAGGCCAACACATGAAAAGACACTTGAATATCGAACACCGAACAAGAAATTTCGAACCGCAGAAGTTAAAACACTTCGACATTCGA
>JAIOSR010000497.1 GCA_021107495.1 Desulfobacterales bacterium
CCCTCTTCACGCAGAACGGCCAGGAGGTACCGCCCAAAGAGCTTTCGCCGGGCCTCGGCCAGGCCGTGGAACTCCTGGCGAACATCCTCTCATCCGGTGATCAGATTATTATCACGGCTATAATGCATAACCTCCACGCATTCAGTAATGCCGTGGATTATAGGGACCGGGCAGAAGAAAGGATTTTAAAACTCGAGGAGGAGTGCGGGGAATTTGAAAAACGTGTGGCCGACCTTGAAGACGCGATCATAGAACTTAAAAAGGGCGAGGCTGCATAAGGGAACAGTACTCCCGGCCCGCCAGGGGTCAGATTTTTTATTTGGATGACCTGCGCGACTTTAAAAAATATTTAACCATTATGTCAATCCTTATAGAAGAATGAGGAGGGGGTTATGGAAGATGGTCAAATCCAATATGCCGACAAAATAAAGAAATCTGAATTAATAGGTTCTGGGTGTTTAGTGCAAGTTGTTGGTTTAATATTCCCTTTTATATTCGGCGCGATTGCTGGTGTCCCTGGTGTCATTGGAGGAATCGTGCTTTGTTTAATTCTCTTGATCGCCGGAAGTCGCATGTCTATTAAATGGATATGTGGCAACTGTAATAATCCCCTGGTTAATAAATCCATTAAGGTCTGCCCTGCCTGCAACGCCCATTTTGAGACTGCACCCTCCTCCACACATTCAACCTCACCTCAACCCGGTTATTGGGCCACAAAACGCCGGTAAAATACCATAAAAATTTCTCAAATTACGTGCAAAAAAATCACATTTTTACCGCAATTTCCCCGTGAAAAAAATTTATCGTGAGAAATTTTTTCACAAATTTATATTTTCTTAACTTATTAATATTCTTCTCCTTTCCCACCCTTCCCCATCCTTTCCCGCCTATCCCCGCATTTCTCATACCCCCCGTCAATTAACAGTACTCCGACAAATTTTAGAGCCTTCCGGATACGAGGTCGTGGAAGCATCTTAATTTGACGGCTGCTTCCACAGATGACTGCCTTCACTTCTTCTGAAGTTTGTCCATCTGATTTTAACGTTTCGGATTACGTTCAATACATAAAAGGATAACCATCCGGTTTTTGCTTGTTTCCCGCCTAAAGCTTGAGTGGTCCTGCCCGGCCTTTTTATCGAGGCAAGTCATAATCCGATTCTAATCTTCCGTGTACCACCTGGCCTGCTGCTGACAAGAATAAAAAGGCAGAGCCTATTGCGAAGGCTCTGCCTTGTAAAGAGGAAAATAAAATTATGTACAAAAGGTTAGGCTGTACGTTAACTATTCAACAGGATGAAGGATAAAGGGGCTTCCCGAAATGCCGTTATTTTCCTGGTCAATTCTCTCTTCTCATTTCATAGTAGATTGCCAGTGGAAAAGATGCACGTACATCCGAGAAGTACTTAGTCCAAATGCCAACTCAGCTTTCTCTTTTTTTTAATAACCATTGAAGGCTTTGGGCCATCTCATGGTTTAGGTATGTTGTGTTAAAGTTGTTTGTCGGCATTTGAAAAACTTGCTATATCTTCTTTGATAATTTCCCATTTAGATAATATATCGGCAAAAAATCAATGTTTCTTTAGTACTATTTTTAATGCAATAAGCATGCACAAAAGAGTCCTTCTTCTATTATTTTTTTACGGAGACCGAAACATTCTATTATTTTAGCAAATTAACAAATCCCTCGATACTGCAGCTTCATTGTAAGGGTGAGATGTTTTAAAAGGCGATACCTTTTACTAAAAATGGGCTTCGGATCCCCTGACTTATCGAGAAAACACTTTTGATTTAAGTAAGTTGTACAAATTCCGATAAATCATATTAGCTGACTGCTGAAAGCTCGATCCGGAAATTGGTTGTTACCGGACGGAAACTAGCCGGGAAATATCATCATGATAGATTGCCATAAATGTAAACACTATTATGTCTCTTGGGATAAGCATTTTCCCCATGGTTGTAAAGCTATGGGGTTTAAATCTAAACAGCTTCCGTCGGTAAAAGTGTTTGTCAGTTCTAATCAAGAATGTCTTCTATATAAGGTCAAAAATCCGACACACTGTCAAAATCAGGATCAAAGCCTCCATGATAAAAATTCAGACGATTCCTAAAATATGGTTAATATCTTGTAATAATTGGACAATTTATTTACGAACCATCTTGGCACAATTCGTGCTGATAGATTGAAGTGGTGAACTATTCTTTAATTGCAATAAATGTTTTTAAATTTATCCAAAACTATGGTCAGGGGTTTTAAACCGTGAAAGGAATTGCCCTCGAAAAAATTAAAAAAGGTTCCGTTCCAACGGAACATTCGGAGGTCACCACCAACTCCCACTATCCTGAACCGGACTACACGAAGCCTCTTTTCGAAATCCTCCCGGAGGATCGAAATCGGATGTTGGATCGCTTGAATTTCCTTTATGGTGAAATTGTAGCCGAAACCTTTATGCCGGAACTGGAACGGATCATTGAGGTTTACTATGCCTATAAGTCTCAGAAACTTATAGAAAGGGAAAAGGGCTTTGATCCCAAAAATAGGTTCACTCAGGAGGATATTATTCTCATAACTTACGGGGATCTTCTGCGCGGAAAAGAACAAACCCCCCTTGCTGAACTGGCCAAATTTTGTGATACATATCTTGAAGGAACCATCAATACGCTTCATCTTCTCCCCTTTTTCCCTTACTCATCCGACAGGGGATTTTCTATCATAGATTTCGAGACAGTAGATCCCAATCTTGGGACATGGGAGGATATTCAGGATCTCGAAGGCCGCTATCAGCTGATGTTCGACGGAGTTTTCAATCATGTGTCATCAAAGAGCCGGTGGTTTCAGGAATTTCTGAATGGCAATCCCTATTATTGGGGCTTTTTCATCCATTTCATCACTCCTGATGAACTGTCAATCCAAGAACGGAAGAAGATATTCAGGCCAAGGACTTCTGATATCCTTACCGAGTTTCAGAGCATAAATGGCCTTATGCATGTGTGGACCACATTCTCCAGCGATCAGGTCGATCTCAATTATACCAATCCGGATGTATTGATGCGGGTTATCGAGATTCTACTTTTCTATGTACGCAAGGGCGCAAGGATTATTCGATTAGATGCCGTTACATACTTATGGGCCATACGCGGGACCCGTTGCGCCAGCCTGGAACAAACCCATGAAATAGTGAAGCTCCTTCGTGACGTTTTGAATGTTGTTGCACCGGGCGTAGCGTTGATAACCGAGACCAATGTGCCTGACAAGGAGAACTTGTCTTATTTTGGCAATGGTAATGATGAAGCACAGATGGTGTACAACTTTGCACTGCCGCCTCTTGTCCTCCATACATTTTACACCGAAGATGTCACGGCCATTTCCAAATGGGCACGTAGGTTGGAGTCTATTTCGGATACAACAACTTTCTTTAATTTCCTTGATTCCCACGACGGCATCGGAATAATGGCGGTGAGGGAAATCCTTACCAAAAAGGAAATTGATTTTATTATTCAAAAGGCAGAGGAACATGGTGGGTATGTCTCGCATAAAACAGACCGGAACGGAATGGAAGTTCCTTATGAACTCAATATCACCTGGTTCAGCGCCCTTAACCGGGACGACAGTGATGAGGATATTGCCTTTCAGGTTAAGAGGTTTGTCGCGTCAAGAATCATAGCTTTGGTTCTTCGAGGTGTTCCGGGAATTTACCTTCACAGCCTAATTGGAACTCGGAACGATATTAAAGCCGTCCTGACGACCGAATCGAAACGGGATATAAACCGCAACGTGATCGATGCAAGGGCCATTACCGATACATTGAAAGATCCACTTTCCAAGTTTTCCAGGATCAGCCGGGAATTCGGTAGACTCATTGTCATTCGAACGAAACATCGTGCCTTTCATCCTAACGGAGATCAACGCATCTTATCCATATCAAACGCTGTTTTTTCGGTTGTTAGGATATCTCCCGAAGGGAATCGTTTTATTCTGGCCCTGACCAATGTAACGAGCAGGGTTTGTCATATAGACGTCCCACTTTCTGAGCTTGGAACTGATGAAACAAGGTGGGTTGACCTTGTGAGCGGAATGGAGTGGATGGCTGAAAATGAAAAGCTTTTTCTTACATTACAGCCCTATGACGTAATCTGGCTGGAGCCCTTAAGTAAAAAAGTAAAAAGCCTCAAATCTAAATCACGATGGACTCGTAAAAAGTCCATCAATCCCACATAGCGGGAGGATGGGCCCTCCTCGGTTGTCAAATCATGGTATTAAAGAGGGTGTAGATCCCATCCTTAATACCAAGCAGATAAGACTTCAAGTCTTCGAGTTCATCTTCCTCCATCTGTAATGCTTTGAGATCCTGCTCGGAAATAACAGGTGCAACGGGATTGCCTTCCTCTCCCAGGCCAAGCTCCTGAGGTAAGGCATTGGCGATCCGAAGCACGGCTAAATCATGGGTATTTCTTCCTTCGGGCACCTCCACTTTGTGATGAGCGGCAATAGGATTGTTAATCATGTCGGGGAAGTTCCAGCGTTTTAAAAGCATGGCGCCAACCTCACCATGATCAAATCCGATCAATCTGCGCTCGGCAACATGAAGTCCCACTATTTCCTGACTATTGACTTCCTCTAAGGCCTCTTGAAAGACTTCTCCAAAAAACTGATTCAAAACAACTTTGCCGATATCGTGCAATAGCCCAATAATAAAGAGATAATCGTTGCGATCCCTCTTTCCATGCCTTCTCCCCAGTTCCTGCATGAGTTCGGCCACGGCTAAGCTGTGTATCCACAACCCCTTCTCCGAAAAATTAGGGGATTTTCTGCCGGATGGCAAGTTGCGAATAACCCCAATGGATAGGGCTAAGGATCTGACCATGTTGTTGCCAAGCAAAGGCATCGCCAGTTTTAGATTTGAGATCTGTTGTGAGAATCCATAATAGGCTGAGTTGGCTACTTTCAGAATTTTTGATGCAAGGGCGGGGTCATTGGAAATTAGATCGGCGATATCAGAGGCATTGGTCTTGTCGCTCTCCATCAAACTCAAAAGTCTGGGAACTACCGCAGGAAGTGTGGGGATTTCATCAATTTTAGAATAGATTTTTCTTAGGACCGCATCTTTTTCCATATTTCATTGTCTACCCATCAGCAAAACATGATAGTCGCTTCTGTGGAAAGGAATATACGAGAATTGATATTTTGGGTCAAATAAAAAGGACCCAACAGAAGCACCTTTGAATCGAAAAAGGCAGGTGTCAAAAATTTGGCATTTGTTACAAAAACAGGCTGAAACCCCTTATTTTATTCCTGCTGTCGCTTCATTAATATAATCCAATATGCCTGCAATAACTATATATCACCTATCCGTTAATAAAAAAAGTGCAAAAAGCTCCGATTCGCCCCCGATATTTAGAAGTTTATAAAATCAATAAAATCATATTGTTACAGGGGTGTTTATTGTATTACTTATCACAACCCCGTCATCTGTGGAACTTCGATTGGCGTCTGGCTATAGGCGTGACGAAAAAAGGCCGTTTCTCTGTGTATTTGGCATGGTTTCTGCTTTTATTGGCAGGTGAAAATATGTTTTCCGTGGAGCCCCACGGGCAAGCCCGTGGCACCACTTAGTTCCGCCGATTCGCTTCGCGAACGGCGGGACCTATTGGTACGACATCCCGACCGTGACAGTATTCATCCACGGCTAAAGCCGTGGCTTTCTGCGGTCGGGGTAAACTTGAACCTGAACCCTGAACCTGTAAACGCCTGCAAAGGGCTTAAGCCGATTTTGGAAGGAGATGTATCATGGAAGATCTTAGGCCGGAACTGGACCGAATAAAACGAGAATGCTTAGAGTCGGAACAGATTTATTCTGATGAAAAAGAGAGCCTTTTGAAAGTGATAAGCATCTTTGGAACGGTTGTGGACATGCACTCAGAATTTGCAGAAGAACACCAAATCATTAAAAAGATGCTCAATTCGGGAGATGTGCTGCCGCTGGATCGGATACAGGAGGAGGTCATCAATCTGCGAAGCAAAATATTTACAGCAGAGACTAAGACAGGGCTTGGTAAAAGCGAAACCGAAGAGGCAAATGAAATCAATAAGCTCTTGTTAAAGGCATGCAGAAACATCAAGAAAATTATGCTGCCGTTTCTTGATGGCTTTTACCCCATCACAAGGGAATTGAAAGAAAAAGCAGATGGTATAAACATCGAGTGCCACCTTGATATGGCTGAACACGAATTGGAAGAACCTACCGCTGCCTTTCTTTCTTTTGTTAACGGACTGAAGGACAAGATCTCAGAAGATTTCAGATATGTCAACAAGACCTTCATCACGCTTTTGGAGCATGTAAAGGAACTGGAAAACATGTTGGCGAGTGAGTTTGGTGGAAATGACAGGTTAAGGGACATCGAACACTTTGAGACAAAGATCAACAAAGAGGTGGGCTCTATTGTAAATTCCTTTGATATTCACGCCAGAATCAACGAGATAAAGAGTGCGGTCGTAGCAAAGTTGAGCAATATAAAGCGGTTAGTTGCCAAAAGAAAAAAAGATGAAATAAAAAGATCAGAGCGGGCTAATAAAAGCATTAATAAACTTAAGAATCAAATAGTGAATGCGGAAAAGGACGCCCAGGAAGTGTTCAAAAAGGCGGAACATTTTCGAAAAGCCGCCGAAAAGGACGGGCTCACCGGCCTTCACAACCGCAGTTCCTTCGATGAAAAATTAAATGATACCTTGAAACTGCTTAACGGCGAGGGAGATTCATTCATAGTAGTCCTTTTCGACGTGGACAATTTCAAAACGATCAATGACACATTTGGTCACGTGGCAGGTGATAAGGTTTTAAAGGAGGTTGCCCGGACCCTGAGAGAAAGCTTTCGAAAAAACGACTTCATAGCGCGTTATGGAGGAGATGAATTCGTTGTTATAATTGAAGGCCTGAGCGAGGACATGGCCCGTGAAAGAACCGCTAAATTCACTGAAAACTTCAGTCAAAAGCGTTTTACTTCAGCCATGGCGGGTAAAGATATCAATATTAGTATAAGTGCCGGAATCTCTGTGGCCATCGCAGGAGAGAGCCCTGAAGATCTCATCCGCCGTGCGGACCTGGCCATGTACGATTCGAAAAAAAACAAAAGCTCTACTTGATGGTCTCTTAAAAAATCCATCAATCCCGGATAGCAGGGGGATGAGCCTTTATTTTATCCACCTGGCAACCCCGCTGACCTATCCCGTTAATCCGGGACTTGGACCGGAAGAATTGCCCTTCAGCAAACGAGGTTTCTATTCCTATCAGGAATTGTCCATTTGTCCTGTGATTTTTTCAACATATTCGACAACCTTTTGCTTGATTTTCTTATAGTCTCCTTCTTGAAGATCCAGGAATTCCCTGGTCTTGTCCTCAACCTGACATTGCGTACTATCCATACCTGTTCCCATATCGCTCTGTATAGCCAGAAAGTCGGCCATATGCAGTATATGGGCCAGAGCATTATCCTGTGACATGGAAGGAGAATGATGATATCTGACGGCAGAGGTCAGAAGTTCAGGGATACCCCAACATTTACACACCTCATAACCAATTTCAGAATGATCCAATCCTAAGACCTGTTGTTCCACTTCATATAAGGTCTTTTTCCGATCCATCATCAAATCCTCAAACGCTTTCCTCCTTTTAAGCACGTGATCATCAAGCATAATTTTACCTGAGTCATGGATAAGCCCGGCCATAAAGGCATCATTTACCAGATCAGGTTTTTTTATGTTGGCGATAAGCCTTGAACCAATGCCGACGGCTAACGAATGCCGCCATATATCTTCCGACTTTACCCCGTATCCCTTTAATGTTTTGCCCAATAGATTTGAAGTACCAGCCATCATGACGATTTCTCCTAATGTTTTACCGCCAAGCAAAACAGAGGCATGTCCAATTGAAGTTACCTTTCCTGCCAGACCGTAGTATGCGGAGTTGGCTATCTTCAAGATCCTGACGGATATGGCCGGGTCGGTTGCAATTACGCTCGCAAGCTCTTTTAAACCTGAATCCGGGTCCGACAAAATTTCCTGGGCCTTCATAACAACCTGAGGCATGGGAGGCAAAACACCCATCAAGCCCTGTAAAATGCCCTTTTTTAAGGCCTGACTTTCTTGCTTGCCGTCTGACTGGGGCGTTGATTGCAAAGATTTTTCAGCCCCATTGTCTTTTGATGTTTGTGGCGAAACGGAAAGATCATCCGTGGCAGGCTTTGATCGTAGATCGAGTTTAATTGTGCCCTTGCAGGCCTTACAGGGAAAGCTGACCTTCCTGCCAAGCGGGAGTTTTGCACAGTCAATATTATACAAATGCCTGCAATTCGGACATAGGACTTTCATCCTGCCTTTCTCTGTTTCATTATTGATATTTTTGATAACTGTCACGGGCTCACCCTCGTTGGCCATTTTCTATTTCGAAAATCAGTTCACCCAAGGCTAAAACGATTTCCGGACCTCTCCCTTTAGCCCCAAAAAAGGAATCTTGGGCAAAGGGGAGTTTTTGAAAAAGATGAAAAAATGAGATTTCTATATATGAATTATCGCCAAATAAGTAAAAGAACTTTAGTCAAAAAAGCCTCTCCGTTCTATTTAGTTTTGGGATGATTTCTTCTTTGAAGCCACTAAGGCATTTAACTATTTGGAATACTTAGATAGGATCTGGCTGGGGGACGAGGATTCGAACCTCGGTTAGCGGGACCAGAACCCGCTGTATTGCCCCTATACGATCCCCCAGCAAGTGTTAACTAATTAACAATTTCCCAAGAAAAGTCAAGCGAAAAATTGGATTTCACCTTCCGACAACCTTCCAGCAACGAACAATATGTCCTTCACCGGCCTCATAAAAAGCTATTTCCTCTTCCCTGCATTGCGCCTCAACTATTGGACATCTGCCCTGGAATTTACACCCGGGAGGCGGGTCCTGTGGGCTCGGGACCTCTCCTGGGAGGAATTTCATTTCCATCTTCCGACCAGGTTCAGTTGAAGGAATCGCTGAAAGAAGGGCCAGGGTATATGGGTGAAGGGGATTCTCGAAAAGGTCTCCGGCCGATGCAAATTCCATGATGTGTCCCAGATACATTACAGCAACTTTATCGCTCAAGTAGCCCACCACATTGAGATCATGGGAAATAAAAAGATAGCTGAGTCCCAGCCGATCCTGCAGGCCTTTTAAAAGGTTGATTATCTGGGCCTGAATGGAGACGTCCAGGGCCGAGACAGGCTCATCGCAAATAATCAGAGAGGGCTCAACGCTAAGGGCACGGGCCACGCCTATACGCTGGCGCTGGCCACCACTGAATTCATGGGGATAGCGATCAGAGTTGTTAGAGGATATCCCGACCATTTCCAGAAGTTCATTAAGACGCTCCTTGCGGTCCCCCCTTGAAAAATCCAGGGTCCTTAGACCTTCCTCGATTGATTGGCCAACGGTCATACGCGGGTTGAGGGATCCAAATGGGTCCTGGAAAATAATCTGCATTTCTTTTCGCAGGGGCTTTACGTCCTTTTCGGACAAATTGCTTATATCCTGGCCTCGATAAAAAATCTTTCCATGATCAGGCTCCAGGAGTTTCAGAATGACACGGGCTATGGTAGATTTCCCGCAACCGCTCTCACCCACAAGACCTAAGGTCTTTCCCTGTTCAATTTCAAAGTCCACACCGTCAACGGCCTTTACCCATCCCCCTATCCTCTGGAAAAAACCCCTTCGCACGGGAAAGTGCTTTTTCAGATTTTCCACCCTCAGTGTAACGTTTTGAATCTCATTTTCCATATCAGCCATTTCCCCTTCTCAACCCTCCTTTTGATCTTGTCTAAAAAGCACAGGACAGCGGCTCAGGTGTCCTTCGCCATAATCACGCATTTCCGGGAACCGGGTTCTGCAGGTATCAGTTGCAAATGCACATCTGGGATTAAAGGGACACCCGTCAGGTTTATATGCCGGATCGGGAACAATACCCGGGATGCTGTGAAGTGTTTTTCCCCGCTTGGATCGAGTCGGAAGAGAAGCCAACAATCCCTGAGTATAGGGATGCTTGGGGCTATTGAAGATCTGCGATGTATTCCCCTGTTCAGCGATAACACCGGCATACATAACGTACACGCGATCAGCTATATTGGCCACAACCCCGAGGTCGTGGGTGATGTATAGGACCGACATTGAGTCCGTTTTCTGAAGTGATCTGAAAAGGCTCAGGATCTGGGCCTGCACGGTCACGTCAAGGGCCGTAGTGGGTTCGTCAGCGATAATCAGATCAGGTTGGCAGGCCAAGGCCATGGCGATCATGACCCGCTGCCTCTGCCCGCCGCTCAGTTGATGTGGATAGTCTTTGAGTCTATCTTCAGGTGAAGGTATACCCACGTCTTTCAAAATCTGAACACATCTTTCACGCAACGCCGCGGGTTCAACCTGTTCGTGGACATTTATCGCCTCACCAATCTGGTCGCCAATGGTAAAAACAGGATTCAGACAGGTCAGGGGCTCCTGAAAAACCATGGCGATTCGGTTTCCCCGGACCTTCTGCAAATCCTCTTCAGTGAAATCAAGGAGGTTTTCCCCTTCGAACAGAACCTTACCTGACTCAATCTCCCCGGGAGGTGAAGGGATAAGTCCAAGGATGGTCAGGGCGGAAACGGTCTTTCCGCAACCGGATTCCCCCACAATACATGCCGTCTCGCCCCGCCGGACATCAAAGCTTACCCCGTCCACGGCCCGGGAGACCTTTTCATCTCCACGGAAATATACTTTCAGGTTCTGAACTGAAAGGAGAAGATTGTCCATAAAAAGCCCTTAGTATTATTTCTAAAGCATATAAAACCCTTACGGGTCAGCTCCAACGGGTCAACTCCGGATCGGAAATCAAGGGTTTTCTAACTTTAGCTCACTTTAGTAACTTCACACTTTAGCTCACTTTTTTTCTTACTGTCTTTCCTTCAACTTCGGGTTCAGGGTATCCCTCAGTCCCTCACCGAATAGATTAAAGCTAAGGACCACGATCAGAATAGCAATGCCCGGGATAAAGGTAAGCCAGGGTGCGTCGAAAATGAAACCCTTGCCTCCGGAAAGGATGTTTCCCCACGTAGCGTGCGGCGGCGGGACCCCGAATCCTAAAAAGCTCAAGCCCGCTTCCGTCAGAATAGCCGTGGCAATACCAATGGTGGCGGATACCAGGACCGGAGCAATTGCATTGGGCATCATGTGTCGAAAAATAATACGGAAGTTACCTACGCCGAGTGCCCTTGCGGCACTCACGAAATCCTGTTCCCTGAGCGAGAGAAATTCAGCA
>JAIOSR010000070.1 GCA_021107495.1 Desulfobacterales bacterium
GGCAACTCATCTCGAATCTCCAGAACCTTATCCACCTGCTCCTGATCGTGTGCAATCTCCATATGTACCATGGCATTGATACTTTCCCATCGCCTTGCACCATAAAACAGGACATGGGGCTCTATCTTTCTGATATTCTCCTTTACTGTTTCGGCCGCCTCGGGAAAATTCACTACAAAATTGGAAAGAAGCCCCCCGGCTACACCCAGGTATTGTTCCGTCGCCCAGGCCGGCGAAAGGAAAGAAAGATAATCGTCACCCCCAAAACACGGATCCGGTTCGGACCATGCTTTCCGGACCTCAATTAACGCCTTGTGGCTCAGCATTGCACCTTTGGGCAAACCGGTTGTACCTGATGTGTAACATATCACCGCACAGTCATCCTCGTTGCCTTTGGCCATTGTTTCCTCAAAAAAGCCGGCGTGCGATTTCTCAAACTTCCGACCGAGTTCGTTCACTTGATCAAGGCTCATTAGCATTGGGTCGTCATAAAACCAGAGGCCCTTGGGATCCCAGTAAATTATATTTTTTAAAAGAGGCAACTCATCTCGAATCTCCAGAACCTTATCCACCTGCTCCTGATCGTGTGCAATAACAAAGGATGCATCACTGTGTTCCAGGATATATTTTATCTCCGACGGGACGGCATCAACAAAAATCCCCACACAAATCCCACCCAGGGCCTGCGTTGCCATTTCACCCCAATACCAGGGAGGTTGATTTTCCCCTATGATTCCGGCTGTATCCCCGTTTTTGGCCCCCAGGGCAACCAGACCCAGCGCGAGTGCCTTCACATGTTCGTAGTAGTCTGCCCATGTGTACGTCTTCCATATCCCCAAGTCCTTAAAACGTATAGCGATCTTCTTGGGAACTTTCTCATAATTGTATTTCAACAATTGCGGCAGAGTCCCCAACTTGTTTTCTTTCATCCTCATCCCCTTGATGCTGAGATTGATCGAAAAGCCCAAAAAATATAACGAGCCCTGTCAGTCATTCAGTATTTTTATGTATGAATTTACCTGAAACGAACGAATGCAACTTTTTCGACAGCTCGCTATCATTGACTACCCTTCAAATTCATCGCCTGTGCCAAGGTAGGCCTGGATAACCTGCGGATTTGATTTGATTTCATCCGGTGTTCCCTCAGCAATGACTTGCCCGAAATTAAGAACCACAATTCTATCGGCAATGTCCATGACAACACCCATGTCGTGTTCCACCAACACGACAGGGATTTTCTTCAGTTCAAAAATGTCGATCACAAATCGGGCAATATCCTCTTTTTCTTCAGCATTCATGCCGGCCATGGGCTCATCCAGCAAAAGCACCTTAGGTTCTTGTGCCAGAGCCCTTCCTAAATCAACACGCTTCCTCAATCCGTAAGGTATCGCTCCCACGACCTCTGTCCTGATAGCTTGCAGTTCGAGAAAATCGATAATATCTTCAACGATTGCACGGTTCGCCACTTCCTCTTTCACTGCTGCACCAAAGTAGAGGGCTCCCTGCAGCCAGTTTTGACGCATTTTGACATGTCTGCCTGCCATCAAATTGTCAACCGTGCTCAAACCCGTGAACAGTTGAATGTTTTGAAATGTCCGTGCTATCCCCAAAGACGCAATTTTGTCCGGTCGACGACTCGTAATGTTTTGGCCTTCATAGGATATCATGCCGGAATAAGGATGATAAAATCCATTAATAGAATTCATTATGCAGGTCTTTCCGGCACCATTGGGACCTATAACTGCCAGGATTTCCCGTTCTCTTACCTTCAGGCTTACGTCTATGAGTGCACGTACACCCCCAAAACGGAGGTTTATGCCTTCCACTTTTATGATTGCTTTTTTTTCCTGTCCGTCTTCCATATTTTAGCCCGGCAATCTCCAAAAAGGTAACCGCCAATGAATTTTACACCGCGATTTCCGTCTTAACGCACATTAACCTAACCACCGCTTCCTTCGCTTGTAGTGCTTTACCTCCCGATAGCTCTTTCTCTGGCCGACCTGGCTCAGTCCTAAATAAAACTCCTTTATGTCCTCATTTTCCTTGATCTGTTCTGCCGGGCCGTCCAGTACGACACGACCGTCCTCCATGACATATGCATGGTCAGCCATGGAAAGAGCGGCTCTCGCATTCTGCTCCACAAGTAGAATCGATGTCTTTTCCGTTTGATTGATTTGTCTGACTACGTTGAAGATCTCGCTCACGATCAAAGGCGCCAACCCCATTGATGGTTCATCCATAAGCATGATCGACGGGTGCGCCGTGAGGGCACGCCCGATTAGGAGCATTTGTTGCTCTCCTCCGGAAAGATATCCGCTGACCCTTTTTTTTAAGTGCGTCAGACGTGGAAAATACTTATACACCTTCTCTATATCCCGGCGTGCCTGGGATCTTTCTTTCTGGATAGATGCCCCAATAATAAGATTATCTTCGGCGGTAAGATGTTCAAAAACGTCCCGTCCCTCCACTACCTGTATAATTCCCATCAGTACCGCTCTTCTCGGATCCCCATTCTCAATACGTTCATCACGATAAATGATATTTCCTCTCGTGACTTCTCCCAGTTCCGGCTTAAGCAGCCCGGATATGGCTTTCAACGTTGTGCTCTTGCCGGCCCCATTTGCGCCTAAGAGAGCTACAATTTGGCCATCCTGCACCTGTAAGGAAATACCTTTGAGAACAAGGATTACTTTATTGTAAATTACTTCAATGTTATTGATTGTCAGCATAGGCCCATTTCTATCCCAAGTAGTTATGCCATTTATGATGAGGGGGAAATTGAGCCCCCTCATCATTGTCTTTTAGTCTGACCGTTTATTTGGATTCGGCCAATGAGGGAACCTCAAACCAGGGGATTGCCTCTTGTACCTTACCATTTACCATACGAAGTATGGATGCCCTGGTATTTCCTCTGCTTAGGTTGGGACCATAGGTAATCGGCTGCATCAGATCACCAAACATCTGGAAATTTTTTATGCGCTGCAACCCGTATTCCGAGAGTTTCTGGCCATCTAAATCGTCGATGTTTACTTTTTCTAAGGCCAACTGGATCGCACGGGTGAGGATGAAAACCCCGACAGCGCCTGAATTCCCGGATTCATCACAGGCCTTGCCTGAATTTGCCTTTGTCCATTCCGCCCACTGTTTTGCTCCGGCATGGACATCGGGATTGGAAATAGAACTAAATCCGTAAACACCTTCAAGCTGATCTTTAGGTACGACCATTGTCGTAGCATCGACAAAACCTGACCATAAAGGCAGAAGCCATTTTGTGGTATCCCTGACACCGGAGATCTTTGCCTGGGCTAAAACAGCTTTCATCTGGCCACCGGTTAGTGAGAGCTGCACCCAATCGGGCTTTTTA
>JAIOSR010000281.1 GCA_021107495.1 Desulfobacterales bacterium
CAGTAGGAAACGTGCACATTATCTCATCGCCAATCGTCTTGATTACCGTGCCATTATACCGAGCAGTCACGTCTGAAAAAAGAGAAAGGCAGGTGCCGATAAGGTTCTGGGCGATTTTATCACCCAGGGTTTCGTACAGGTTAGTGCTCTTGGCAATGTCAGCGAATAGAATCGCAAGAGTATCAGTTTCTCGGGTCGCCATACTGTTTTTCCGTGAAAAAAAATCTTTCGGTTAACTAAACGCGCCGTATTTTTTTACATGGTGAAGTTAAAGCCCACAGGCCACTACGCTAGTATTATCCTTGCCGCCTGCATCATTTGCGGCATCAACCAGTCGTGTCGCAATATCATCCACCTTATCTTCACTCTTCAATATCTCCGCAATCTGATCATCCGTGACCATATCGGTAAGCCCGTCACTGCAGAGGATGTATATGTCATTTTGCCGCCATTTATCCCATTCAATATCTGCAATGACCGCTGCATTGGGCCCGATGGCCCTTGTAATAACGTTCTTGCCCGGTTCCTGGCCGATCTTTCCGTTACTCTCCCATTCCTCATGTGCGGAATGATCGACGGTAAGACGCTTCAAACCGGAATCCCTCCATCTGTACAGGCGGCTGTCCCCGACGTGAAACCACAATACGTATTGACCTTCAACCAGGACCAGCCCCACTACGGTTGTGCCCATATATCGCTCAAGACGCAGCTTCTGGTTGCGCTCGTACAGGGTGGAAGATGCCTTGTCGATAGCCTCGTCTACCAGAGAAAAGAGGCATGCTATTTCAGATGGGACACCATCCACGCCGGTGATATCCTGGAGTTCCTCGGCCATCAATTTCGGATCTAAGTATTCGGAAATAACCTTGATCGCTGTCTGGCTGGCCTCAGCCCCCCGTTCATGCCCCCCCATCCCATCACAAAGCAGCAAGAAATGTCCTGCCTTATCGAGCCATATCGAATCTTCATTCTCGGTCCTCACATGTCCGGTATCCGAGACTCCACTTGCCACAAGACCGGAAGACTCCACTTTAATATTTACGTGTCCATCTGAATTCATTGGTCACTCGCACAAATATGGGTGTTTTTAATAGTATACACAAAATGATACCTCATCGTCAACCGCTATTCGTACCATCCTGAGCCAAGGGTTCCATATGTAGTAAAATCCCCCGGGTTATCAGGCATAGTTGCCTCAACCTTAACTTCCGGCATTACTTTAGCCGTTTGCAATATTCCTGTATTCTTTAAATGGCAAAGATGTTACAATTTTTGCAGGGACACAAAAAAGGGTAATTTACCCGTGAATGTGCCATGTGCCTGCAATAAACCCGGTGAAACGGCATGTGACCATACGAAAAACAGAGTACAAAGACTGATAACGGGGGACTATAACCGGAATACACCCATGCTGTCAAGTTATGAAATCGTAAAGCGATTTCATAACTTGACAGCATGTCGCTGACATTCTATAAATATATATTTAGGGATATATTGGCCTTTGAATCCTGTCCGCAGTGACCAAATTCCCATTAGGAATTCATGTTCATGACCGTTCCGAGATCGATTACCATAACGCTCTGGGTCTTTTTAGTCCTTTTCTGTGCAGGTTTAGCTGCAAAAGGTCTGCTTGCCCTCTCTGAAAACAAGGGGTCCAATGCGGAACACAATTATGCACTCATTATCGGAATAAGCCGTTATGATAAGTGGACAAGTCTCAAGAGCCCTTCGAAGGACGCCCGGGAAATCGCAAGGATTCTTACTGAAAAATATGATTTCAAGAAAGAAAAGATTAAACTTCTCACGGACGAAACAAAAGAAACACCTACCTTAGTGACAATCCTCTCCCTTTTGGACGACTACATGTCCGAACTCACGGAACAAGACAACCTCCTTGTCTTTTTCTCCGGGCAGAGCACTGAAGACGAAAAGGGAGAGACCTACTGGATACCGAAAGATGGGGCAAAAAAAGCCAAAAGGACATGGTTGAGACATTCGGAGCTCTGCAAGGATTTCTTTGCTTCCCCGCACTTCAAGGCAAAAAGCGTTTGTATCATATCAGACTCCATGTTCTCGGGCAAACTGGTCAAACCATCGGCCATTACACTCTCCCCCTTTGACCTGCGATATCCGGAAAAAATAAGAGAGAAGGCATTAAACGGTTCCCGGGAAGTCATTGCCTTTGGCGATCGCCACTGGCCAGGGAGCAAACGCACTGACGGCTTCGGGCTTTTCACCTATTACTTGCGCAGGGCAATGTTAAATAACTGGCTGAAAGTTATTGATATTGAAAACCTGCTTTTCACGCAAAAAGCCATATTTGAGACAAGCAAGATCGCCGGAACAAAGCTCTTGCGGGGCAGGCTCAGGAAGGCCCGACTCGAAAAGGACGGCCAGTTCATTATTACGCGCGTCATATCCCCTCCGGTTGTCGACGTGATGGAGACGAATGTGAGCCCGAAAAAGGGCTACCAGGGTGACAAATTCATTTTTCAGGCAAAGACCAGTGACTCCGCCTTTGAAGTATATGTTGAGGCAGGAGGCCGGCAACACCTTATGGAAGGAGCCGGTAGACAGTGGAAAAAATCCATCAAAATAGCCAGTTTGGGCACAACCCGGTTGAGGATAATCGCGAGAAACAGCGATGACATCGAGGGTAAACCAAAGGACATCCAGCTTACGACCATAAGAAGGGTGGCCAATCTGGTCAATATAAAAGACGCACGCGTAACCCCGAAGAGGGGTTGGGGAGGAAATGATTTTCGATTCAGGGTCACCACGGACGTACCCGCTCAAAAAGCCTCGTTGATTATGGGAGGGAAACGATTTGAGATGAAGGGTTCCGGTACAAAATGGAATCTGACGAAGAGGATTGAGGACGTAGGGACCCTCGATTTTTCAGTGATTGCAGCAAATGAGGATGGGGCCGAAGGCCGTTCAAAGGGCGGCATCCTTGTTGTAAAAGCACCTTTAGTCGATATTGTTGAGATAAAGGCTGCGCCGGCCACGGGCTATGCCGGAGATGAATTTCTGATCACGGCCAGGGCGGACCGGCCTGCAAAAACCGTTTCGCTCAAAATCGACGGTGTTACATATCCCATGGAAGGCTCAGGAGTAGACTGGCGCTTCAAAAGAAGCATAAAGGGAATAGGAAAGAAAGAATTTGCCGTCATTGCCAAAAATATTGAGGGTTCCGAGGGTCTTTCCAAAAACGGAAATATTTTGACCCGGAAAAGACCCATAGTCATTCCGAATGTTGCAGAAGTTTCCGTAAGCCCCGAAAAACCTTACACCGATCAGACCTTTGCCATCCAGGTCAAGACTACCGGGCCCGCCGATGAAGTATTTGTGGAAATTGAGGGCAAGAAGCACGTCATGGAAGGTGCCGGTACCGAATGGAAGTATCTTACCCAGTTAGCGAGTATCGGCACCAGCACATACAAGGTGGTGGCAAAAAATAGCGAGGGCAAACCGGGTCTTTCCAAAAGCGGGAGTATCTTGACCCGCAAGAGGCCATTGCCCATACCGGATGTTGCAGAAATTTCCGTGAACCCGAAAAAACCATACACTGAAGAAACCTTTGCCATCCGGGTGAAGACTACTTCGCCTGCCGACGAGGTGTACGTGGAGCTGAAAGGGAAGAAGCATCTCATGAAGGGTGAGGGTAATGAATGGAAATACCTGACCCGG
Organism: Desulfobacterales bacterium; assembly: GCA_021107495.1. Classification (GTDB taxonomy): domain Bacteria; phylum Desulfobacterota; class DSM-4660; order Desulfatiglandales; family Desulfatiglandaceae; genus JAIOSR01. The sequence goes on from JAIOSR010000281.1 coordinate 3,691, forward strand.
TTAGCCAGCATCGGTCCAACCAAATTCAGGGTCATAGCCAAGAACAAAGACGGCAAGCAGGGCCTCACAAAGGACGGCCTGGTCTCGATCGCGAAACGAATTGCGGAGGCCATAGATGTGGTAAGGGCGGATGTGGTCCCGAAAAAGGGATACCCCGGTCAGGAATACATGTTTGAAGCCACAACCGCCACTCCGGCCAAAAGCGTGTCTCTTATTATTGAAGATAAGCCCTATAATATGACCGGCTCCGGGACCAGGTGGTCCCTGAAAAAGAAGGTCGAGGATCTGGGCACCATATCCTACGCCATGGTTGCCAAGAACGAAGATGGCATTGAAGGCGGTTCCAGGATCGGAACGCTCCTCATCAAAGCACGTTCAGTCAGCGTTGTAGAGGTTAAGACATCTCCGGAAACGGGCTATGCCGGAGATTCATTCAGTATTACCGTAAAAACGGACAACCCTGCAAGCGCAGTTTCCCTGGAGTTGGATGGTGTAACGTATAAGATGAAAGGAGCAGGCCGGGAGTGGGTCTTCAAACGGAAGATACAGGAGGTGGGTAAGAAAAAATTTACAATCATAGCCAAAAACCTCGAAGGCGTCGAGGGCCTTGCAAAAAGCTCAGACATACTGACAAAAAAGAGACTGCTGACCATCCCGGACGTGGCATCGGTTGACGTCAAGGTTGTCAGCCCCGGCAAGGGATATACGGGAGACAGTTATCTGGTCAAGGCGGATACAAGTGAGCCCGCTGATGAAGTCTATGTAGAGATCGAAGGCAAGAAGTTCGCCATGAAGGGCGCGGGCACCAAATGGGAATACACGGCCAAGATAGACAAGTTAGGCGCCAACAAATATACGGTGGCCGCCTTGAACAGAGAGGGTAAGCAGGGTCTCGCAAAAAGCGGGAATATACTGACCAAAAAGAGGCCACTGGCCATTCCGGATGTGGCGTCGGTTGACGTGAGCGTGGTGAGCCCGGGCGAAGGATACGTGGGAGACAGTTATCTGATCAAGGTAAGCACGGCCGAGCCGGCAGAAAGTGTAACGGTAGATATTGAAGGAAAAAAATTCTCCATGGAAGGGGCCGGAACCGAATGGAAATACCTGACCCAGCTAAACAAGTTGGGCGTCAGCAAATATACGGTGGTGGCCGTTAACAAGGAGGGCAGGCAGGGCCTCACAAAGCAGGGTGAGATAAAAACGGCAATGAGACCCACGGCCCTGATCAATGTGGCAAAAGCGGAAGTGACCCCGGCCAAAGGATATGCAGGGAAAGAATTCACGTTCACGGCCAGCACGGACAGCCCCGCCAAAGGCGTATCCCTGGTAATAGGAAAAGATCGTTATGAAATGACCGGCTCCGGCACCGAATGGACCCTTAAGAAAAAAATGGAAAAGGCGGGGGACTTGGTATTTTACATGGTTGCCAAAAATGAAGATGACGTGGAAGGTGGTTCAAAGACCTCTGAACTTACCGTGGCCGAACTCAAAAAACGTTATTCGCGTAATAAAGACGGAACCGTAACGGATGCCATAACCGGAGAAGTCAAGAAAAGATTTATAGATAACGGTGACGGAACGGTAACGGATCTCTATAGCAACCTCATGTGGCTGAAATCACCCAAACAGGTTGCCCTCAAGTATGAAGATGCCGTAGAATACTGCGAAAATCTGAAGACCAAGGGCTATGAGGAATGGCGACTTCCCACGGTACAGGAATGGAGGGCTATCATGGATAAAACACAAAAAAATCCTTCCCTTCCACCCGGGCATCCCTTTGTCAACATTCCTACGCAGACCGGGTACTGGTCAAAGACAAGGCATAAATTCGGCCCTTTATACGTCTGGCAGGTCACCCTGTGGTACGGCAAAGCAGGGCATTTGAGTAAAAAGAAATATGGTAATGTCTGGCCCGTCAGATATGCCGAATTACAGAAATAAAGAGGGTTTTTGATGGAATTTGTCACCATTGGAAGCGCAACCCATGCAGGCATGAAAAGGCAGGAAAACCAGGACTATCATGCCTGGCATTCACCCGAGGACGGCAGCAAAAAAGGGATACTGCTGGCCCTGGCCGACGGCATGGGTGGTCGATACGGGGGGTCTACGGCCTCAAAAATTGCGGTTGATGTTCTCATTGAAACGTATTATAAGGATATGTCTCACAGTATTTCCGAATCATTGGAAAAGGCATTTCAGAAGGCAAATGAAGAAGTTAATGCCAGGGGCCGTACGGATATAAATTTAGCGGGAATGGCCTCGACCCTCACCGCTGTTGTGTTGAAACCGGACGGGATGCACTATGCCCATGTGGGGGACAGCAGGGGTTATATCATCTATAAAAACGAAATCAGACAATTCACTGCAGATCATTCATTTGTGGCGGACCTGATAAAAGCCGGACAGATCACGGAAGAAGAGGCGGAGACACACCCTGAAAAAAATATTATTACCAGGGCAATCGGCCTTGAATCCGAATTAAGAGTGGATGCGCCCGCTGAGCCGCAAACCATAAAAAAAGATCAGTATATACTGTTGTGCTGTGACGGTCTTCACGGCGTTGTTTCAAATGAAGGGATTATGAGCACCGTGTATGAATATAAGGATCCGGAATTGATATGCGAGAAACTGGTGGAAAAGGCAAACGAGCATGGCGGACCTGATAACATCACCGTGGTGATAGCAAGGGTGGACAGAATCGGTTTGATGAGCAGGATCATGAATCTCGTGAGGTGATCGTTTTTCATGGAACAAAAGATAGGCGACTATGAAATCATAAAATCGCTGGGAAGAGGCGGGTTTGGAAGTGTCTGGAAGGCAACGGCGAGTTCGGGCAATATCGTTGCCTTGAAAATTCTTAACCCCCAGGTGCTGGATAATGCCAGGGTGGTCAAGAAATTCTTTCACGAGGCAATGATCTTAGCCAAACTGGATCATCCGCACATATGCAAACTTCTGGAATTTTTCCCTGACGGAAACAATTACGCCATTGTCATGGAATATATTGAAGGCGTTGAGTTGAAAAAACTCCTGAAAGATCAGGACGGCCAACTGCCCTTTGACCAGGCGAATAAAATTGCCAAGCAGTCGCTTGAGGCCTTTCAGTATGCCCATGAAAACGGAATATTGCATAGGGACATCAAGCCCGGCAATATAATGATTGGTAAAAACGGCGACAGTAAAATCATGGACTTCGGCATCGCAAAAATCTCCACCACCGCGAGCCATGATACTGCGGCAAAGATGCTTTCGGTCCATTATGTGCCACCCGAAAGATTTGATCCCAAGAAGGAGATTGATGCAAGGTCGGATATCTACTCCCTTGCCCTCGTATTTTATGAAATTTTTACCGGAAGAAGGGCATTTATGGTGGAGGAGACGTCCCAAATCATGTTCTGCCACCTAAACGAGATACCTGACCCGCCTGAAAAATATCGACCGGACATGCCTCATGAGATCAGCCAGGCCATTTCAAGGGCACTTGAAAAAGATCCCGATGACAGGTTCAAGGATTTCAAGGAATTCAGTGCGGCAATGGAAGGCGCCATGCCGATCCTTGATGACTCCACCCAGGCGGTTGATGTTGAAACCTTAAAGCCCGAGCCTGTAAGTGAAGTAGATATCGAGAAAAAGAAGAAGAAGAAAAGCCCCGTATTGATGATTGCTTCAATAGCGGTTGTTGTAATTGCCCTGCTTGTGGGGGGTTATTTTGCCTATAATATGTATTTTCTTCCGGGTACGAAACCCGGACAGGGACCGGACGCCACTGTAACGCAAACTGAACCGGGCAAACCCGCTGAATTTCCGTATGGAAAAGACAAAAACATCATGGTAGTCATCCCTAAAGGAGAATTTGAAATGGGTTCGGATACATATTCTGCTGAAAAGCCCGTTCAAAAAATCCATATGGATGAATACTACATTGATAAATTCCTTGTTACAAATGCACAATTCCAGAAATTCGTTGAAGAAACAAAATATGTCACGGACGCTGAAAAGGCAGGCGGGGGAATGGTACGGATCGGCAGACGTTGGAAAAAGATTAAGGGGGCAACATGGGAAATGCCCGACGGTCTTACACCGATCGAGGGCCGGGAAGACCATCCCGTGAGCCAGGTCTCCTACAATGATGCATCATCATATTGCAAGTGGGCGGAAAAAGACCTTCCCACAGAGGCCCAGTGGGAAAAGGCCGCCAGGGGACCGGATGGCAATGAATACCCCTGGGGCAATCAAGACCCCGACGACACCATGGCCAACTTTGATAATCTCATTGGCGCCACCACCCCCGTCAAATACTATGAAAAAGGAAAAAGTACTTATGGCGTGCATGATGCGGCGGGAAATGTCTATCAATGGTGCAAGGACTGGTATGGAACGGGTCAAAGGGCTGAAAAAAATCCCTCCGGACCGGCCTCCGGCAAGGAACATGTTGTAAAAGGCGGCTCCTTTATTGAGGGCACGGAAAGCCTGCGTTCCTCCAACAGGGACAGGTACAAACCCGATTACAGCAGCTACCTGTTCGGTTTCCGCTGCGCATGTGAAAAAAAATAGCCGCAGAACCTATCTTGACAGGATTAACAGGATGAACTGGATTAATTTAATCCTGTAAATCAAAGTATATATCCTGTTTTTGAGAAAATTTGTTCCCCTCCCTTGTCGGTAGGGGATTAAGGGGAGGGGGTTTTCAGTATTGTTTGCATAATAGAAACTTTAAGGATTTGCCTAACTATAGCCAGGAATGCTCGAAGTAATAGATATTTTTGTTACACAAGATTATAATTAAGGATGCACAGGGTATAAATATCTTGTTTATCCTGTAATCCTGTCTAAACTTCTTTTTAACAGGTGAACTACCACCCTATTTCTTATTCAAACCCTTCAAGACCTCATCCGTTATATCAACACTCGGGTCCAAATAACCAATGGCCTTGGGATCCTTTAAGATAATGGTATACTTTCTCTTTTTTGCCACCCGCTTCAATACGCCGTCTGCCTTCTTCAATATAATGGCGACCAGTTCCCGGTCCTCTCTCAGGATATCCTCCTTGGCATCGGCAAGCAGTCTCTGATACTCCTTGTATGCGCTTCTAAGTTCCTCTATCTTATTGCGCTTTTCCACAGGGTCCATGCTGGCGCCCTTTTCAGTAAGAAGGGATTTCAGGTTATTGACCTGCCACGATTTATTGGAGACGGCCTTTTCCTTTTGTTTGCGCATTTTCTGGATATCGGCCCTTGCGGCCTTGCCCATCGTGGATTCATTGACCAGTCTCTGCAGATTGATATACCCCACCTTGTCCGCCGCATGGGAAACAGCGCACAGTGTCAACCCAAACGCAACGCAGCATGTCACGGCTAATATGCTTTTTATTCTCATCTCTTTATGTAGTCCTTAATTTCAGTCAAAAAGAACGACCCACACAGTGACACAGATTCTTAAAACTAAAAAGTAATCGCACAGTATTCCATTGGTATCTCTGCGTTTCTACTAAAACCCCTTCATAACGTTACAGGCACATTTATACCCCCTACCCGCCTATAAAGACTCAGCATCAAATTGAGGGCTGAAAGAGTATGCCGTCTCCCTAAGTAAGCGGTC